>JAOTWE010000196.1 GCA_029863065.1 Betaproteobacteria bacterium | reverse complement strand
CCAAGATCTTCGGTCCGATCAAGGACTACGAGTGTCTGTGCGGCAAGTACAAGCGCCTCAAGCACCGCGGCGTGATCTGCGAGAAGTGCGGCGTCGAGGTGACGCTCGCCAAGGTGCGCCGCGAGCGCATGGGCCACATCGAGCTCGCCAGCCCGGTGGCGCACATCTGGTTCCTGAAGAGCCTGCCGAGCCGCCTCGGCCTGGTACTCGACATGACCCTGCGCGACATCGAGCGCGTCCTGTATTTCGAAGCCTACGTGGTGACCGACCCGGGCCTGACGCCGCTCAAGCGTTGCCAGCTGCTCACCGAGGACGACTACCTCGCCAAAGTCGAGGAATTCGGCGACGACTTCTCCGCGGCGATGGGCGCGGAGGGCATCCGCGCGCTACTGCGCGCCATCGACATCAACCGCGACATCGATCAGTTGCGCAAGGACCTCGAGGCGACCTCGTCCGACGCCAAGATCAAGAAGCTCGCCAAGCGCCTCAAGGTGCTGGAAGGCTTCAAGGCCTCCAACATCAAGCCCGACTGGATGATCATGGAAGTGCTGCCGGTGCTGCCGCCGGAGCTGCGGCCGCTGGTGCCACTCGATGGCGGGCGCTTCGCGACCTCGGACCTGAACGACCTTTACCGGCGCGTCATCAACCGCAACAACCGCCTGAAGCGCCTGCTCGAGCTGAAGGCGCCCGAAATCATCGTGCGCAACGAAAAGCGCATGCTGCAAGAGGCAGTGGATTCGCTGCTCGACAATGGCCGCCGCGGCAAGGCCATGACCGGCGCCAACAAGCGGCCGCTCAAGAGCCTCGCCGACATGATCAAGGGCAAGGGCGGGCGCTTCCGCCAGAACCTGCTCGGCAAGCGCGTCGACTACTCCGGTCGCTCGGTGATCGTGGTCGGTCCGCAGCTGAAGCTCCACCAGTGCGGCCTGCCGAAGAAGATGGCGTTGGAGCTGTTCAAGCCGTTCATCTTCAACAAGCTCGAGCTCCTCGGCCTCGCCACCACCATCAAGGCGGCCAAGCGCCTCGTCGAGCAGGAAGTGCCCGAGGTCTGGGACATCCTCGAGGAGGTAATCCGCGAGCACCCGGTGATGCTGAACCGCGCGCCGACCCTGCACCGTCTCGGCATCCAGGCCTTCGAGCCGGTGCTGATCGAGGGCAAGGCGATCCAGCTGCATCCGCTGGTGTGCGCGGCGTTCAACGCCGACTTCGACGGCGACCAGATGGCGGTGCACGTGCCGCTGTCGCTGGAAGCGCAGATGGAGGCCCGCACGCTGATGCTCGCCTCGAACAACGTGCTCTCGCCCGCCAACGGCGAGCCGATCATCGTTCCCTCCCAGGACATCGTGCTCGGGCTTTACTACGGCACGCGCGAGCGCATCAACGCCAAGGGCGAAGGCATGAGCTTTTCCGACCTCGCCGAGGTGTCGCGCGCCTACGAATCGCGCAACGTGGACTTGCACGCCCGGGTCTGGGTGCGCATCAGGGAGCAGGACCTCACGCCCGAGGGCGAGAAGGTCGATCGCGTCAAGCGCTACGAGACCACGGTGGGCCGCGCGCTGCTCTCCGAGATCCTGCCGGCGGGCCTGACCTTCGACCTGCTCAACAAGCCGCTGAAGAAGAAGGAGATCTCGCGCCTCATCAACGTCGGCTTCCGGCGCTGCGGGCTGCGCGAAACGGTGATCTTCGCCGACAAGCTGATGCAGGCGGGCTTCACCATCGCCACGCGCGGCGGCATTTCGTTCGGCGTGCACGACATGCGCATACCGACCGCCAAGCAGGAGCTCATCGGCGTGGCCGAGACCGAAGTGAAGGAGATCGAGTCGCAGTACACCTCGGGTCTGGTCACGGTCGGCGAGCGCTACAACAAGGTGGTCGACATCTGGTCGCGCTGCGGCGAGCAGGTCGGCAAGGTGATGATGGAGCAGCTCGGGACCGAAGAGACCACCGACCGCCACGGCAAGAAGGTGCGGCAGGAGGCCTTCAATTCCATCTACATGATGGCGGACTCCGGCGCGCGCGGCTCCGCCGCGCAGATTCGCCAGCTGGCCGGCATGCGCGGCCTGATGGCCAAGCCCGACGGCTCGATCATCGAGACGCCGATCACGGCCAATTTCCGCGAAGGCCTGAACGTGCTGCAGTACTTCATCTCGACGCACGGCGCGAGGAAGGGCCTGGCCGACACCGCCTTGAAGACGGCGAACTCGGGCTACCTGACGCGGCGCCTGGTGGACGTGACGCAGGACCTGGTGGTTACGGAAGACGACTGCGGCACGCAGAACGGCATCGCCATGCGGGCGCTGGTTGAGGGCGGCGAAGTCGTCGAGGCGCTGCGCGAGCGCATTCTCGGCCGCGTGCTGGCCGTCGATCTGGTCAATCCGGAGACGCAGGAAACGCTGTACACGGCGGGCTCGCTCGTGGACGAGGATGCCATCGACACCATCGACAACGTCGGCATCGACGAAGTCAAGGTGCGCACGCCCCTCACCTGCGACACGCGCTGGGGCGTATGCGCGAAGTGCTACGGCCGCGACCTCGGGCGCGGGTCGATCGTCAATGTGGGCGAGGCCATCGGCGTCATCGCCGCGCAGTCGATCGGCGAACCGGGCACGCAGCTGACGATGCGCACGTTCCACATCGGCGGCGCTGCGAGCCGTACCGCGGTACAGAGCCAGGTGGAGGCGAAGTCGGCCGGCACCGTGCGCTTTTCGCCGACCATGCGCTACGTCTCCAACGCCAAGGGCGACAAAGTCGTGATTTCCCGCTCCGGCGAGGTGACCATCGTCGACGACAACAACCGCGAGCGCGAGCGCCACAAGGTACCCTACGGCGCCTTGCTGCAGGTGGTGGACGGCGACACGCTCCGCGCCGGCAGGATCGTCGCCGCGTGGGATCCGCACCACCGGCCAATCGTCACCGAGTACGCCGGAACGGTGAAGTTCGAGCACGTCGAGGAAAGCGTCACCGTCGCCAAGCAGACCGACGACGTGACGGGACTGTCGACGCTGGTGGTGATCGACCACAAGCGCCGCGGCAGTGCCGCGTCAAAGGGCGTACGCCCGTCGGTGCGGCTGTTGAACGATGCCGGCGACGACGTGCGTATCGCCGGAACCGACCATGCCGTGAACATCAGCTTCCCGGTGGGAGCGGTAATCGCGGTGCGCGACAATCAGACGGTGCAGGTGGGCGAAGTCCTGGCCCGCATCCCGCAGGAGACGTCGAAGACGCGGGACATCACCGGCGGCCTGCCGCGCGTGGCGGAGCTGTTCGAGGCGCGCGCACCGAAGGACAGGGCGATCCTCGCCGAGTACACGGGCACCGTCTCGTTCGGCAAGGACACCAAGGGCAAGCAGCGCCTGGTGATCACCGACCTGGATGGCACGCAGCACGAGGAGCTGATCCCGAAGGACAAGCACGTGCTGGTGCACGACGGCCAGGTGGTGAACCGGGGCGAGATGATCGTCGACGGATCGGTGGACCCGCACGACCTGCTGCGCTTGCTTGGGGTCGAGGCGCTCGCGCGCTACATCATCGACGAGGTGCAGGACGTGTACCGCCTCCAGGGCGTGAAGATCAACGACAAGCACATCGAGGTGATCGTGCGGCAGATGCTGCGCCGCGTGCAGGTCGAGGATCCGGGCGAGACCGGCTTCATCCAGGGCGAGCAGGTCGAGCGCGCCGAGCTGCTCGAGGAGAACGAGAAGGCGGAGAAGGAAAGCAAGAAGCCGGCGACATTCTCCTACATGCTGCTCGGCATCACCAAGGCGTCGCTGTCGACCGACTCGTTCATCTCCGCGGCCTCGTTCCAGGAGACCACGCGCGTGCTGACCGAGGCCGCGATCATGGGCAAGCGCGACCCCTTGCGCGGCCTGAAGGAAAACGTGATCGTCGGGCGCCTGATCCCGGCGGGCACCGGCATGGCCTTCCACAAGATCCGCAAGGACCAGGCGGCCGAGCCGCCGCTGCTGGAGATGCCGGCGGTGGAGGAAGCGCCGGCCGCCGAGGCGACGACGACGGCCAGCAGCAGCTAGCTAGACTCTGTACAAGGCGCGCTGATCGCGGCGGAACGCGATTGGCTGCGCCCGCGGGTCCGACAGCGGTCGGCCGAGGCTGATGCGCCCGCTGCCGTGCAGCACGGTTTCGCCGCGCAGTATGCGTGCCTCGCCGGGCATGCCGTCGAGCGCCACGTAGGTGCCGTTAGCGCTGCGATCGATCAGTTTGACGCGCATGGTGTCCAACTCCACCATGGCGTGGACCCGTGACGCGAAGTCGTCCACCACCACGATGTCGTTGCCCGCTTCCCGCCCGAACGCCAGCCGCGGGTTGAATGCGTTCAGCCGACGCATGGCGCCGCCGAACTGGAACTGCAGCGCGCCTTCGTCGGCGGGCAGCATGCCCACGGCCGCAGGGTTGAGATTGGTGATTTCGGCGCGGTCGATCTGCCACAGAATCTCATGCACCACGGATTCGCGATCGTCGCCCTTCAGGCGCGCCGCGTAGGCGGCGCGGGCATTGGCCCGCACCGGCGCAGTAAGCCGGTCCGCCACTGCCTGGGTGGCGAGAATCTGGTTGGTGCGCGCGATCGCCGCCAGGTAGGCGGCGACATTGACGATGGTGCCGAACATGTCCGCGCCTTCGACGATCACGGAGCCAAAGCTGATGCCCGAGTGGATGCGCAGGGGCTGCTCGAGTGCGCGCACGGCGGCGAACTGCGCGTGCAGCGCGCTCATCGCCAGCGCCGCGCGGTCGGCGTCCGGAAATGCGCACATGACGCCGTCGCCGAGGGTCTTGACCAGGCGACCGCCGTGCGCCGGCAGCGCGTCCGCGACGCGGCCGTAGAAGACCTCCGTCAGGTCGCGCGCCGCGGCGTCGCCGAGCTCGCGGAACAGGCGCGTGCTCTCCGCGAGATCTGCAAAAGCGATAGCTTGATTACGGGTTTCTCTCAAGGAGGGCTCGGCGGCGCGGGACAGGCCGATGATACAGTCAGGGCGCGGAGACCCTAATGGCCCGACCCAGCCTCAAGCGCCTGAACAAGCTGCTCGATCCGTACTACGTCACGAAAGGCGTGAAATTCCGCCTTGGGGACGTGGATCCGCACGACACCGGCGGCCTCAAATCCGAGTTCAAGGCCGAGGCGAAGGCGCTGCTGGCCGAAGGCGTGGGCTGGCTTGCCGAGGAGCAGGAGCGCCTCTACGCGCAGGACCGCTGGAGCGTGCTGCTCATCTTCCAGGCGATGGACGCCGCCGGCAAGGACGGCACCATCAAGCACGTCATGTCGGGGGTGAATCCGCAAGGCGTGCAGGTGCACTCGTTCAAGAAGCCTTCGGACGAGGAGCTCGACCACGATTTCCTGTGGCGCTGCGCCAAGGCGCTGCCCGAGCGCGGCCGCATCGGCATCTTCAACCGCTCCTACTACGAGGAAGTACTGGTCGTGCGCGTGCACGAGGAGCTGCTGGCGCGACAGAAGCTGCCCGGGGCAACGGCCGGAAAGGGGCTATGGCGCAAGCGCTACGAGAGCATCCGGGCCTTCGAGCGCCACCTGGCGCGCAACGGCTACCTGATCCTCAAATTCTTCCTGCATGTCTCGAAGCAGGAGCAGAAGAAGCGCTTCGTTGCGCGGCTCGACGATGCCGAGAAGCACTGGAAGTTCTCGGCTGCAGACGCACGCGAGCGCCGCTACTGGGACGACTACGCGCACGCCTACGAAGAGATGATCCGCAACACGGCGGCGAAGCACGCTCCCTGGTACGTGGTCCCCGCCGACAACAAGTGGTACACGCGGCTGGTGGTGGCGGCGGCGATCGTCGACGCGATGGAGCGGCTCAAGCTGCGTTTTCCGCGCATGGACGCCGCTCGTCGAAAAGAACTGGCGGTCGCGCGGCGCGCACTGCTCCGCGAATGATCCGCATTGCGCGCGTTGACGTGGAAGTCCGCGACGCCGCGCCGGACGACCTTCCGGCGATCCAGGCTATCTACGCGCACCACGTTCTGCGCGGGCTCGCC
>JAOTWE010000194.1 GCA_029863065.1 Betaproteobacteria bacterium | reverse complement strand
CGCACGCGCCGTACGAATGGGAAAAACCTTTTCCGTCATGATGTTTCTCGATCTTCGATCATAGCAAACGAACGTTATGAGCTATAGTGTTCCGTATGCAAAACCCGACATTTCCGGTGTCGATCGTGATGCAGCGCCGCGCCATCCAGCATCGCTGGCAAGACGACGTCTGGGAGCCCATGGCCGTGCTTTCCGGGGCCGGCGAGGGCGAGCCGCGCATCGTCGCCGAGTCGCCGGAAGCGACACGCTGGCTCTATCCGGGGCTGGAGATCATGCTGCGCGTCGCCGATGCCGACGGCTATTTCCTCAATGTGTCGACCAGCGAGCCCTGCGTGTTCGTGCTCTGGCGCATGGAGGGCGAGCGCGCCGTGCCGGCGCATCTCACCGTGAGCTACAGCGAGGCGAGCAGCTGGATGGACGGCGGCGAAGAGGTGGATCGCGTGCCGATGCCGCCCGACATCTTCGACTGGGTCAGCGATTTCGTCGTGCAGAACTACCGGCCGCAACCGAAGAAGAAGATCCGGCCGCAATCCTTCAAGAGCCCAAAGGACCGGGCGCGCAACTGATGGCCCAGGATCAAGACGACTTCCTGCGCCGCTGGTCGCGGCGCAAGCTGCAGGAGGCTGCCCGGCCGCCCGAGCCCAAGCGCGCCGAGAGCAAGCCGGCAGCCGCGGGCGAGGCGCCGCCGCTGCCGGCGATCGACAGCCTGACCTTCGAATCGGACTTCAAGGCGTTCATGCACGCCAAGGTCGAGGACAGCGTGAAGCGCGCTGCGCTGAAAAAGTTGTTCGCCGATCCGCGCTTCAACGTCATCGATTTCATGGACGTCTACATCGACGACTACACGAAGGACGACCCGATCCCGGCGGCCATGATGGCGCGGCTGCAGCATTCCAGGACGACATTGTTCGGACGCGAGGAGGAGAAGAAAAAGGACGAAACGCGGGAGGAGCCCAAGCCCGAGGAGCTGGCGCAAGCGCCCGGCCCTGCCGAAGAGCAGCCGAAAGAGCAGAAGCAGGAAGACGATGGCGCTGCAGGATAAGACGATCAAGCTGTGCAGCTGCAACGGCACCCTGGCGCTCGATGCCAAGGCGCTCGCGGTGGCGCTCAAGCAGGGCGTGCCGCTCACCGTGCATACCGAGCTGTGCCGCAAGGAGGCGGGGCTGTTCCAGTCCGCGCTCGGCGAGACCGAGGTGCTGGTTGCGTGCACCCAGGAGGCGGCGCTGTTCTCCGAGCTCGCGCAGGCTGCGGACAGCAAGGCGCAGATCGACTTCGTCAACATCCGCGAGACCGCGGGCTGGTCGGCCGAAGGCAAGCGTGCGACGCCGAAGATCGCGGCGCTGCTGGCGATGGCGGCGCTGCCGGAGCCCGAGCCGGTGCCGAGCGTCGCGTACCAGTCGGGCGGGCAGCTGCTCATCATCGGCCCGTCGGCGGCGGCGCTCGATTGGGCCGAGCGGCTCGCCGGCGAGCTCGGCGGCGCGCTCGAGCCGAGCGTGCTGATCACGCGGCGCGAAGGCGGCGAGCTGCCGGTGGAGCGCGCCTATCCGGTGTGGTCGGGAAAGCCGCTCGCCGTGAGCGGGCACCTGGGGGCGTTCGAGGTCGAGTGGCAGCAGGACAACCCCATCGATCTTGAGCGCTGCACGCGCTGCAACGCCTGCCTCGACGCCTGTCCCGAGAACGCCATCGACTTCACCTACCAGATCGACCTCGACAAGTGCAAGGCGCACCGCAAATGCGTCGCCGCCTGCGGCGCCATCGGCGCGGTCGATTTTTCGCGCGTCGAGCGCGCGCGCCGCGAGACCTTCGACCTGGTGCTCGACCTTTCGAGCGAGCCGTTGCTGGCGATGCAGGACCTGCCGCAGGGCTACGCCGCGCCGGGCAGGGAGCCGCTCGCGCAGGCGCTTGCCGCGGCGAAGCTCACGCAGCTGGTCGGTGAATTCGAGAAACCGAGGTTCTTCCAGTACCGCGAAGCCATCTGCGCGCACGGCCGCTCCGGCAAGATCGGCTGCACACGCTGCCTCGACGTATGCTCGACCGGCGCCATTCGCGCCGACGGCGACCATATCAAGGTGGACCCGCACCTGTGCGCGGGCTGCGGCGGTTGCGCCACAGTGTGCCCCTCGGGGGCGATGACCTACGCCTATCCGCGCGCGCCGGATTTCGGGCGGCGGCTGAAGACGCTGCTCGGCACGTTCCGCGACGCGGGCGGCACGGACGCCTGCGTCCTGATCCACGATCTCGAGCAGGGCCGCACGCTCACCTACGGCGCGGGGCGCCGCGCCATTCGCGGCGGCAAGGGCCTGCCGGCGCGCGTGCTGCCGATGGCCGTGTTCCATCCGGCCGCGATCGGCATCGACGCGCTGCTCGGCGCCGTGTGCTTCGGCGCGAGCCAGGTAGTCGTGCTGATGGATGAAAGCAAACCTGATGCGTACGCGGCGGCGCTCGAGGAGCAGATGCGCTTCGCGCAGGCGATTCTGCGGGGGCTGGGCTATACCGGCACGCACTTCTCGGTGCTGCGCCCGGCCGACGCGGCGGCACTCGAGTCCGCGCTCTGGGCGCTCGCGCCGGCGCAAGGCGTGGCCAAGGCGGCGACCTTCAACTTGTCCGCGGAAAAGCGCACGACGCTCGATTTCGAGTTCGACCACCTGGCGAAGCAGGCAGGCAAGCCAGGCGATGTGATCGCGCTGCCGGCGGGCGCCCCGTTCGGCGCTTTGACGGTGAACAAGGACACCTGCACGCTTTGCAAAGCGTGCATCGGCGCCTGCCCGGAAGCTGCACTGCTCGATGCGCCCGAGACGCCGAGCCTGCGCTTCATCGAGCGCAACTGCGTGCAGTGCGGCCTGTGCGAGAAGACCTGCCCGGAGGACGCCATCCGGCTCGTGCCGCGGCTGCTGCTCGGCGCCGCGGCGAAGGTGCCGGTGGTGCTGAACGAAGCCGAGCCGTTCAACTGCGTGCGCTGCGGCAAGCCCTTCGGCACGCGCCAGATGGTGGACAACATGCTCGGCAAGCTCGGCGCGCACTCCATGTTCAGCGGCGAAGGCGCGCTGCAGCGCCTGCAGATGTGCGGCGACTGCCGCGTGGTCGACATGATGCAGAACACGAAGGAAGCCTCGATTTTCGACATCGCGGGCAAGAAGCCGTGAGCGCGACGATGCATTTCGCGCCGACCGCGGCGCCCGAAGACCAGGCGCGCGCGCAGCTCTACGGCCTGGTGGCGAGCCTGTTCTACGCCGCGCCCGACGCGCAACTGCTCTCGGCGCTGGTGCACGCGGAGGGTTTTCGCGACGACGAGGACGCGCGCACCGAGCAGGGCCGCGCGCTCGCCGCCGCGTGGCGCGAGCTCACCGACGCCTGCCGCAACGCTTTTCCGGTGCTGCTGGTGAACGAACACACCGAGTTGTTCGTGTCAGCCGGGCGCGCCGAAGTCACGCCCTATCTCATGCACTACGTCATGCAGTACGAAAGCGAGACGCCGCTGGTGGATCTGCGCCGCCAGCTTGGCGAATGGGGCATCACGCGTCGCGCAAATGTCAACGAGCCCGAGGACCACATCTCGGCGCTGTGCGAAACATTGCGGTTTTCTATTGCGGTGCAACAGCGGCCGCTGGAGGAGCAGAAAGCGTTCTTCGAGCGCTACCTTTATCGCGGTGCAATTGCGTTTTGCAATGCGGTAAGGGCTTCGGAGAAAGCACGTTTCTACAAGCCGGTCGCGGCATTCGCCAGTGCGTTTCTCGAAGTCGAGCGCGAGGCGTTCGAGATAGGGGGATAAGGGTCAATTGATAACAGTTCTCACGAGGCGGTTCTTTATTGCGAACGATTGTCGAGTGGCGATTTTCTTTCTCTTGATCAAGCACAAAGAGGTTGGTACTTTGTAAAAGATTTCAGCGTCCCGCTCCCAGCGGGGCCGGCGTACGAACAAAACAGGAGGCGCATCATGGTGCAGAAGAACGCCAAGCTTTCCCGCAGGAATTTCTTGCTCACGGTCGGCGCCGGCGGCGCCGCGACTGCGGCCGCAGTCGTGGCCGGCGGCAAGGCCCTGAAGGGGACCCCGGCGGCGGGCGGCAAGCCTGGCTCGCGCGGCTACCAGGAAACGGCGCACGTCAACAACTACTACCGCACCGCGAAGGTCTGAGGAGATCGCCATGCTTCTGACCAGAAAAGCATCCGCGCAGGCTGTTCCGCAATCGCGTCTCGCCCGCGGTCTCGCCGGCGTGCTCGCCCAGACCATGGATCGCCGCGCCTTCCTGCGCCGCTCGGGCATCACGCTCGGCGCCGGCGCCGCCGCCGCGCAACTGCCCTTCAGCATGATCGGCGAAGCGCAGGCCAAGGCCGATGGCAAGCTCGAGGTGAAGCGCACCGTGTGCACGCACTGCTCGGTGGGCTGTGCCATCGACGCCGTCGTCGAGAACGGCGTCTGGGTACGCCAGGAGCCGGTGTTCGACTCGCCGCTCAACCTCGGCGCGCACTGCGCCAAGGGCGCCTCGGTGCGCGAGCACGGCATCACCCACGACTCGCACCGCCTGAAGTCGCCGATGAAGCTCGAGGGTGGCAAGTGGGTCAAGGTGACCTGGGACCAGGCCTACGAGGACATCGCCAATAAGCTCAAGGCGATCCGCACGGAAAGCGGGCCCGACGCGCTGATGATCATCGGCTCGTCCAAGCACAACAACGAGCAGTCGTACCTGCTGTGCAAGTGGGCGCGGCTCTGGGGCACGAACAATACCGACCACCAGGCGCGCATCTGCCATTCGACCACGGTGGCGGGCATCGCGAACACCTGGGGCTACGGCGCGATGACCAACTCGTACAACGACGAGCAGAACTCGAAGTGCCTGCTGTTCTTCGGCTCGAACGCCGCCGAGGCGCACCCGGTGTCGATGCTGCACACCCTGCACGCCAAGGAGAACGGCGCCAAGGTGATCGTCGCCGACCCGCGCTACACCCGCACCGCGGCCAAGGCCGACAAGTTCGTGCGCGTGCGCTCGGGCAGCGACGTCGCCTTCCTCTTCGGCCTCATGTACCACATCTTCAAGAACGGCTGGGAGGACAAGAAGTACATCCACGACCGCGTCTACGGCATGGACAAGGTGAAGGCCGAAGTGATGGCCAAGTACACGCCCGCGGCGGTCGAGGAAGTGACCGGCGTCGGCGAGAAGGAGATGTTCGAAGTCGCCAAGATGCTCTCCGACAACCGCCCGGGCTTCATCATCTGGGCGATGGGGCAGACGCAGCACACCAACGGTAACGCCATCGTGCGCGCGAGCGCCATCCTGATGCTCGCGCTCGGCAATGCCGGGCGCGGCGGCGGTGGCGCCAACATCTATCGCGGCCACGACAACGTGCAGGGCGCGACCGACATCGGCCCGAACCCCGACTCGCTGCCGGGCTACTACGGCATCGCGCCGGGATCTTTCGCCCACTGGGCGCGGGTGTGGAACATCGACCTCGACTGGCTGAAGAAGCAGTACGCCGACGAAAAGATGATGACCAAGCCGGGCATCACCGTGTCGCGCTGGTACGACGCCATCGTCGAGAACAAGGAGAACATGGGCCAGGACTCGAACCTGCGCGCGGTGCTGTTCTGGGGCCATGCGCCGAACTCGCAGAGCCGCGGCCTCGACATGCTCGAGGCGATGAAGAAGCTCGAGCTGATGGTGGTGATCGATCCCTATCCTTCGGCGACCGCCGCCATGATGGCGATGGCGAAGAAGGAGGGCTGCTACCTGCTGCCGGCGGCGACGCAGTTCGAGACTTCGGGCAGCGTCACGGCATCCAACCGCTCGATCCAGTGGCGCGAGCAGGTGATCGAGCCGCTGTTCGAGTCGCGCAGCGACCACATGATCATGTACCAGCTCGCGGCCAAGCTCGGCTTCGGCGATCAGCTCCTCGGCAATCGCGGCGGCAAGCAGAACATCAAGCTCGTGAAGGGCAAGAGCGACATGGACGAGCCCTCGATGGAAGATACGACGCTCGAGTTCAACAGCGGCACCTGGACCATCGGCTACACCG
>JAOTWE010000195.1 GCA_029863065.1 Betaproteobacteria bacterium | reverse complement strand
GAGGCCGACCGCGCGCTGCGCGAGATCGAGACCGTGTCGAACCAGCTGGCCGAGCTGATCGGCTCGATCTCCAACGCCACCGAGCAGCAGGCCGCCTCGGCGACGCGCGTGGCCCAGGCCATGCAGGAGATCCTGGCCGTGACGCAGCTGACGACCGACGGCACGCGCACGACGGCGGCTTCCGCCGAGCGTCTGGCCGAGCTGGCGAGCGGCCTGAAAGCGTCCGTCGCCGGATTCAAGCTCGCCTGAAGAGGGCCATGGGCGGCGCCTCCAGCACCATCCTTTCCTGGATCACCACCGAGGTGGACCAGGCGCTGTCGCTGGTGCGCGAGCACATCGGCCGGCATACGGCCGGGGATGCTACGGCACTCAAGACCTGCCCGGAGCACATGCACCAGGTGAGCGGCGCACTGCGCATGGTGGGGCTGGCCGGCGCAACGTGCTTCTCCGAAGCCATCGAAGGCGGTTTCGCGTTCTTGAGCGGCGCGCGGCCGAACCCGGCAGCCATTGGCGTCATCGACCGCGCAGTGCTCGCCCTGAAGGAGTATGTCGACGGTCTGGAGCGCGGCCAGGCCAATGTGCCGCTGCGCCTCTATCCGATGTACCGCGAGCTGAGCGATCTGCAGGGCGTGCGTGACGCCTCGGAAAGGGACCTGTTCTTCCCCGACCTGAGCCTTCAGGCGCCCCTGCATCCGGGCACCCGGATGCTGCGCGCGGAGGAACTCAAGCCATTCCTGCACGCGCAGCGCTCGCTGTTCGAGCGCGGGCTGCTGGCGCTGCTGCGCGGCCGGGGCGGGGTGCCGGACATGCGCAACGCGCTCGACGCGCTGCATATGATCGCGACGCAGCTGCCGGAACCTCGCGCTCTGTGGTGGGTGGCCCCGGGCCTGGTCGAAGCCCTGGGCGAACCCACGGACGCCGACTGGCTGGCGCGCGCGAAGGTGCTCTGCAACAAGATCGACTTTCAGATGCGCGACCTGGCGGCGGGCGCGCCCGCGGCGAGCGAGCTGCTGCTGCGCGATGTGCTGTACGCAATCGCGAAATGCGAGCCGGCGACGCCGCGCATCCGCGAAATCAAGCAACTGTATTTGCTCGACAGCCTGTTCGCCGAGCCGCAGCAAGAAGATGTCGTCCGATTCGACATGGACTGGCTGCAGCCCGCGCTGAGCGATGTGCGCTCGCGGCTCGAGGCGCTGAAGAGCTTGTGGCTGCAGTACGTCTCGGGCGAGCCGAAAAGTGCGGTTCGCTTCCGCGAGCTGGTCGGCTCGTTCAAGCAGAGATCCGGCGAGCTCGGCAATCCCCACCTCGTCAGGCTGCTCGATGCGATCGCCCTGGTGGCGGCGCACCTGCCCGACCCGTATCCGGCGCGCGACCAGTTCATGGTGATCGAGATGGCCTCGGCGTTTCTGCTCGCGGAAAGCGTGGTCGAAAACTTCACCGATCCGCCCGCCGACATCGGCCAGCAGATCGGCATCATGGGCGGCTGGCTGCTCGACGCCGCCAAGGGAAAATCGAGCGGCGAGCCGCCGGCCGGACTGCACGCCGACTTGGGCGAGCGGATCGGCGCCATGCAACTGCGCGCGCAGGTGGCGCGCGAGATCGCCGCCAACCTGCAGTACGTCGAGCAGGTGCTGGACAGCTTCGCGCGCGATCCGGGCAATCGCGGCGCGCTGCGGGGCCTGGCGCCGTACCTGCGGCAGATACATGGCGCGCTGAACGTCCTCGGCTTCACCCGGGCTGCGGAGATCGTGCCGGTATGCGAGAAGCTGATCGACGCCTGCGCCGATCCAGGGCACGACGACGGCGACGGCCACGACATGGACTGGATCGCCGAAGGGCTCTCGAGCGTCGGCTTCTTCCTCGATCCGTGCCTGCAGGGGCACGAGCCTGCGGACAAGGCCGTGGAGCTCTTCTTCCGCCGCTATGAGAAGGCGCATGCACCCGAAGAAGAGCGTGGCTTAGACTCCACCGTCATCCTGCCGAACGCGCGTCCCTGGGAGCCGCCCGCGGCCCCTTCGGCGCTCAGCGTCGGCGCCGCGGCGGCGCAGCCCGCCGCGCCACGGCCGCAGGTCAACGAGCAACTGCTGGCGATCTACCTGGAGGAGGCCGGCGAAGTGCTCGCCGCGGTCGACGAGGCGTTGACGCTGTGCCGCGAGCAACCCCTGGACAAGGAGGCGCTGACCACCATCCGCCGCGGTTTTCATACCCTCAAGGGTAGCGGCCGCATGGTCGGGCTCATGGACCTGAGCGAAGTGGCGTGGGAAATCGAGCAGGTCATGAACAAGTGGCTCGAGCAGCAGCGCCCGGCGGCACGCGAGCTCCTGGATCTCATTGCGAGGGCGAGCGCGGACTTCGCGGACTGGGTGGAAATGCTCCGCACCGGTGGCCTGCGCGGCGAAATCGACGGCGCGGCGATCGTCGCGCGCGCGCGCGAATTGAAAAGCGAAGCGCCGCCGGCCGTGCCGGAATTGCCAGCGGTGGCAGTCGAAACTGCGGGCGCGACTGAGGCCCAGGCCGAACCCCCCGCGGCGCCGGAATTCGCCGCGCAGCCGTTGCCCGAGTTGCCTGCGGACGCAGCGCCCTTTGCGCGTGAACCCGAGCCGCCCACCGCGCCGCCGGCAGAGCCGGAAGCCGACGAGGTGCAAATCGGCAGCGTGCGCCTGGCGCGCAGCTTGTTCGACATCTACATGCGCGAAGCGGCGCAGCACGCCGCCACCCTGGACGCGCAGTGTGCGGAGTGGCGCCGGAATTTCGGCAGCGAGGCGCCGCACGAATTCGTGCGCGCCGCGCACACCCTGGCGAGCAGTTCGCGCACTGCCGGCTTCGAGCAGGTCGCGGTGCTCGCCGAGGCGCTCGAGCAGTGGATGCCGCATGCGCGCCAAACGGCCGCCGCGGACGCCGGCATGGTGCAGGTGGCGGTCGCCAATCTGCGCGCCATGGCCGAAGCGCTGGCGCGGCGCGAGGCGCCGGCGGCGGCGCCGGCCCTGGTGCAAGGCCTGCACGGGCTGATCGCGCGGCTGCGCGCGCCGGCGGCCAAGCCGAAGCCGGTCGCGGCGGTGCCGACGCCGCGGCCGCAGCCGGCGGAGCAGGGCGGCGGGAGCGAAAAGCGCGTCATGCGGGACGACATCGACCCGCAGCTCATGCCGATCTTCCTCGAGGAAGCGCAGCAGCTGCTGCCGCTGATCGGCAGCGACCTGCGCGACTGGAAGGCGAGCCCGCTGGATACGCGGGTTCAGCAGTCGCTGCAGCGCGCGCTGCACACGCTAAAGGGCAGCGCGCGCATGGCCGGCGCGATCCGGCTCGGCGAACTGACGCACATCATGGAGAGCCGCATCGAGGCCGCGATCGAGGCGGATGCGCTGTCGCCGGCGCTGTTCTCCGAGCTGGAAGAAAAGATGGACCGCCTGAGCATCGATCTCGAGCGCATGGCGGCCGGGCCGGAGGTGCTGCCGGAGCCTGCGGCGCCCGCCGAAGGCGACGCGGAGGCGGCGCGCGTCGAGCCGCCGCTGCCCAGCCCGGCGTCGATGCTGCGCATCAACGCCGACACGCTCGATCACCTGATCAACGAGTCGGGCGAAGTGAGCATCGCCCGCTCGCGCATCGAGGGCGAGCTGCGCGCGGTCAAGCAGTCGATCGGCGATCTCACCGACAGCATCGCGCGCCTGCGCAGCCAGCTGCGCGAAGTCGAGATCCAGGCCGACAGCCAGATGCAGTCGCGCCTGTCGGTGCTCGAGGAGCGCGACCGCGACTTCGACCCGCTGGAGTTCGACCGCTACACGCGGCTGCAGGAGCTGACGCGCCTGATGGCCGAAAGCTTGCACGACGCCACCGCGATTCAGCAGGCGCTGCTCAAGAACCTTGGCGAGACCGATGCCGCGCTCACGCACCAGTCGCGCATCAGCCGCGACGTGCAGCAGGAGCTGATGCGCATGCGCGCGGTGCCGTTCTCGATCCTCAATGAGCGCATGTACCGCATCGTGCGCCAGACTACGCGCGAGCTGGACAAGAAGGCCGAGCTCGAGATCCGCGGCAGCCAGGTGGAGCTCGACCGCAGCGTCCTGGAGCGCATCGGCGCCCCGCTCGAGCACATGCTGCGCAACGCTCTGGCGCACGGACTCGAGTCGCCGGCAGAGCGCGCCGCCGCCGGCAAGCCGGAGGCCGGGCGCATCACGCTCGCCCTGCGCCAGGAGAGCAACGAAATCGTGCTCACCGTCGGCGACGACGGTGCCGGCCTCGACCTGGAGGGGCTGCGGCGCAAGGCCGAGGAGCGCGGCCTGCTGCCGCCGGGCGCGGCGCCCGACGTCGCCGAACTGACGCAACTCATCTTCGTCTCCGGGCTATCCACTGCCGAGGCCATCACCGAGCTCGCCGGCCGCGGCATCGGCATGGACGTGGTGAAGAACGAGGTCACCGCCATCGGCGGGCGAATCGAAGTCGAGACCGAGCGTGGCCAGGGCACGACCTTCACTATCTACCTGCCGCTGACCCTGGCGGTAACGCAGGCGGTGCTGGTGCGCGCGGCGGGCAGCGTGCTGGCGGTGCCCTCGGCCATGGTCGAGCAGGTGCTGCGGATCAGGTCCGCGGAGCTCGGAACGCACATCAGCGCGGGCGAGATCGAGTTCCAGGGGCGCGCCTACCCCCTGGAGGGCCTGGCGCAACTGCTGGGCGGCGGCGCGCCGGCCGCGCCGCAGGGCTACCAGTCCGTACTGCTGCTGCGCAGCGGGATGCAGCGCGTTGCCCTGCACGTCGACGAGCTCGTCGGCAACCAGGAGATTGTCGTCAAAAATATCGGCCCGCAGCTGGCGCGCGTGCCGGGCGTCTCGGGCGCAACCGTCCTTGCCGACGGCAGCATCGTCCTGATCTTTAATCCGGTCACGCTGGCGCAGCGCGCGCGCACAACGCCGCAACGCACCGCTGCGCCGGCGCCGGCGCAGCCGGCGGCGCTGCCGGTCGTGATGGTGGTGGACGATTCGCTCACCGTGCGCAAGATCACCGGTCGGCTGCTGGAGCGCGAGGGCTACCAGGTGCTGACGGCCAAAGACGGCGTGGACGCGCTCGAGCAGATCAAGGACGTGGTGCCTGCCGTCATGCTGGTGGACATCGAGATGCCGCGCATGGACGGCTTCGACCTGACGCGGCAGGTGCGCGCCGACCCGCGCACGCGCCACGTGCCGATCATCGTCATCTCCTCGCGCACCGCCGAAAAGCACCGCAGCCAGGCGACACAGCTCGGGGTGAACGCATTCCTCGGCAAGCCCTACGTTGAGGCCGAGCTGCTGAAACGCATCAGGGAATTCATCGCAGCGCAAGCCGATGCCGCCATCGCAGCCTAGCGAACGCGACCGCGCCGCGCTGCAGTTCGAGCCGCAGGTGCAGCTCGGGAAATACCCGATTCTGCGCGAGATCGGCCGTGGCGCCACCAGCCACGTGTACCTGGCGCGCGACCCGTTCGCCGACCGCGAGGTGGCGATCAAGGTGTTCATGTTCGATCAGAACGCCGATCCGCAGACCGAGCGCATGATGCACAAGTCGTTCCTCGCCGAGGCGTCGCTTGCCGGCAAGCTGAATCATCCGCACATCGTCGACATCCTCGACGCCGTGGCGGAACCCGACCACAGCTATCTGGTGATGGAATACGTCGCCGGCACGGCGCTGGATGCGCACGACGATGTGTCGACGCTGCTGCCGCTCGACAAGGTGGTGGAAATCATCTTCAAGTGCATCCGCGCGCTGGAGTACGCCTTCCAGCACGGCGTCATCCACCGCGACATCAAGCCCGGAAACATCCTGCTGTCGGCTGCGGGGGAGACCAAGGTCAGCGACTTCGGCGCCTCGTTCCAGCAGCGTCCGGGACAGGAGACCACGCAGATCTCGGGCATCGGCTCGCCCGCCTACATGTCGCCCGAGCAGATCCGCATGGAGCCGCTCACGCACCAGACCGACATCTACTCGCTCGGCGTCACCATGTACCGGCTGCTGACCGGGCGCTTTCCGTACCAGGCATCGACG
>JAOTWE010000193.1 GCA_029863065.1 Betaproteobacteria bacterium | reverse complement strand
GACGGCATGGGCGGCTACAACGCCGGCGAGGTGGCGAGCGGCATGGCAACGACGGTGATCACCACCGAGATGCAGCAGCTGCTCGCCAGGATGAAGCCCTACGATACCGACCCGCAAAGCAACAAGATCGTCGCCGGGCAGCTGGTGCGCGAACAGGTGATGAAAGCGAACGCTTCGATCTACCACGCGGCGCAGAGCCAGCCGCAGTACGCGGGCATGGGTACCACGCTGGTGGTTTGCCTGTTCTACGACAACAAGGCGCTGGTCGCGCACCTCGGCGACTCGCGCCTGTACCGCATGCGCGAGGGCACCCTCAAGCAGATCACCCGCGACCATTCGCTCCTGCAGGAGCAGATCGACTCGGGCCTGATCACCGCGGAGCAGGCGAAGTACGCGCAGCACAAGAACCTCGTCACCAAGGCGCTCGGCATCGACCCGACGGTGGAGCCCGAGATCCGCGAGTACGAGACGCGCCCGGGCGACATCTACCTGCTGTGCTCGGACGGACTGTGCGACATGGTGGAAGACGGCGACATCAGCATGACGCTGGAAGCCCTCGGCGCGAACCTCAACCTCGCCGCGCAGCAGCTGGTGCAGATGGCCAATGACAACGGCGGCAAAGACAACGTTTCGGTTATACTCGTGCGCGTCCAGCGGGAGTACCCCGCCGCCCGCGGCGTGATGGGGAAGTTTTTGGGATGGTTAAAATAGGCTCCAGGGGTCGGCTATGGCGAAACTGATACTCAGCATGGACGGGCTGGTGCTCAAGGAGATCTCCTTGAGCAAGGAGCGCACCACCATCGGCCGCAAGCCGCACAACGACATTCAGATCGACAACCTCGCGGTCAGCGGCGAGCACGCGGTCATCGTCACCATCCTGAACGACTGCTTTCTCGAGGATCTCGGAAGCACCAACGGCACGCTGGTCAACGGCAGTCCTGTTAAGAAGCATTTCCTGCAGAACAACGATATCGTCGAGCTGGGCAAGTACCGGCTGAAGTTCGTGGGCGAGGCGCCAGTGCCGGCAGCCATGGCGGAGAAGGCGGATTTCGAGAAGACCATGGTGCTGCGCCCCTCGGCGATGAAGGTGGTCGCCGAGCAGGCGAAGTCCATGGGTGCCGGCGGTGCCGAAGCGGTGCGCGCGGCCGCCGCCCAGCAGGTCGCGGCGAGCGCTACGGCCGCAGGCACTGCCGAGAAGGAGGTCAGGGCCGCGCCCACGGCCACGCCCACGCCGACGCCGACGCCGACGCTGACGTCAACGACGCCGATCGCGATCCCCGCCCAGACGCCGACCCCGGCCCCAACGCCGTCCGCGATCCCGACTCCGGCGGCTCCTCCCGCGGCGAGGAGCCCCCACCCGCTGGGCGCGATCCAGATCCTGTCGGGCGGCAACGCCGGCAAGGAACTCGAACTCGCCAAACCACTCACCACGCTCGGCAAGCCGGGCGTGCAGGTGGCGGTGCTGACGCGGCGCCCTCAGGGCTACTTCATCACGCACGTCGAAGGGGCAAACCCGCCGACGGTGAACGGCCACGCCATCGGTACCGCGCCGCACGCGCTCAAGGATCACGACGTGGTCGAGCTGGCGGGCGTCAAGATGGAGTTCTTCCTGAAGGGATGAGACGCGGCGCAGCAGCGCGCCGCGCACACGGCTCCGCCAGCCCGACGGACCGCGCATGAAACAGAACTTTGTCCGCATTGCCCTCGGGCTGGTCATCACGCTGCTTTTCATCGGCCATGCGGCGCGCTACTACAACGTGCCGATTGTCACGCAGCTCGACCACATCATCTACGACGCTCGCCTGCAGCTGACCATGCCGCGCGGGGTGGACGAGCGCATCGTCATCCTCGACATCGACGAGAAGAGCCTGCAGGAGGTGGCGCGCTGGCCCTGGCCGCGCGACATCATGGCGGGGCTGATCGACAAGCTCTTCGGCAAGTACGGGGTCGCCATCGTCGCTTTCGACGTCGTGTTTGCCGAGGCGGACTATTCGTCCGGCATCCGCGTTCTGGACCAGCTTGCGCAGGGCCCGCTCAAGGACACCCCGAAGTTCCTGCAGGAGTATCGCGAACTGCGCCCGCAGCTGGACAACGACGGCCTGTTCGCGCAGGCGATCAAGAGCAAGCCGGTAGTGCTCGGCTACTACTTGAGCAGCGAGATGGACGCCAAGCGCATTGCGGCCATTCCGGAACCGGTTCTGCCGAAGGGGACTTTCCAGGGCCGCAACATTCCGTTCACCACCTGGGTGGGCTACGGCGGCAACCTGGCGCAATTCACCCGGAACTCCGCCAGCGCCGGGCATATCAACCCGATCACCGATCCCGACGGCGTGGTGCGGCGCGTGCCGATGATCGCCGAGCTGGACGGCGCGTACTACGAGGCGCTGTCGCTTGCGGTGGTGCGCACCATCCTCGGCTTTCCGAAAGTCGAGCCCGGTTACGCGCCCGATCGCTTCCTGCAGCGCGGCTATACCGGGCTGGAATGGCTCCGGGTCGGGCCACTTGCCATCCCCGTGGACGAGACGGCGAGCGCGCTGATCCCGTATCGTGGACACCAGAAGAGTTTCGCCTACGTCTCGCTCGCCGACGTGCTCGGCGACCGCGTGCCGCTCGAGCGTCTGAAGGGCAAGATCGCGCTCGTGGGTACCACCGCGCCGGGCCTGAAGGACCTGCGCTCGACGCCGGTGGACAGTGTCTATCCCGGGGTCGAGGTGCACGCCAACCTGATCGCGGGCATGCTCGACAAGAAGATCAAGCTGAAGCCGCCCTACATGCTGGGCGCAGAGGTGGTGGTGCTGCTCGTCGGTGGCGTCGCGCTGTCGCTGCTCATCCCGATGCTTGCGCCGCTGTACGCGACTATCGTCACGCTGATCGGGCTTGTTGGCATCACGGGCCTGAACGTCGCGGTCTGGACCGAGGCCGACATGGTATTGCCGCTCGCGGCTTCGATCCTGATGATCATCTCGCTGTACACCGTCAACATGGCCTACGGCTACTTCGTCGAAGCGCGCTCCAAGCGCCTGTTCACGGACTTGTTCGGCCAGTACGTGCCGCCCGAGTTGGTCGACCGGATGGCGCGCGACCCGCAAAAGTACAACATGGAGCCGCGCGCCGCGGAGCTGACGATCCTGTTTTCGGATGTCCGCGGTTTCACCAGCATTTCCGAGGCGCTCAAACCGGAGGAACTGCGCGAGTACATCAACGAATACCTGACGGATATGAGCAGCATCATCCGCAGCCGGCACCGCGGCACGCTCGACAAGTACATCGGCGACGCCATCATGGCGTTCTGGGGCGCGCCGGTGGACGATGCCCAGCACGCGAGGCACGGCGTGCTGGCCGCGCTCGACATGCAGAAGGAGCGCAAGATCCTGAACGAGAAGTTTGCGGCGCGCGGCTGGCCGACCCTCAAGATTGGCGTCGGCGTGAACACTGGCAACGTGCGCGTGGGCGACATGGGCTCGCAGGTGCGGCGCGCCTACACCGTGATGGGCGACGCCGTGAACGTGGCGTCGCGGCTGGAAGGCCGCACCAAGTACTACGGCGTGGGCATCCTGGTGGGAGAGCTGACGCGCAAGCAGATCAATGACGTGGTATTTCGCGAAATCGACCGGATCAAAGTGAAGGGCAAGGACGAGGCGGTGACGATTTACGAGCCCATCGGGCTCGAAGCCGAGGTCGAGCGTAAACTGCTCGACGAGCTCAAGATCTGGAATCAGGCGATTCGCGCCTACCGCGCCCAGCAGTGGGACCAGGTTGAGGTGCACCTGCTGAACCTGCAACGCATGAGCCCCGACTGCGGCCTTTACCAGGTATATGGGGAGAAAGTGGCCGAAAAGCGCCGCGACCCGCCGCCGCCTGACTGGGACGGCGTGACCATCTTCGAGGAGAAGTAGGGGCGGGCATGAGACTCAAGGTCCTCGGCTGCTCGGGAGGGATCGGCGGCCGGCACATGCGCACGACGTCTTTCCTGGTCGACGGCGACGTGCTGCTCGACGCAGGCACCGGCGTCGGCGACCTGTCGCTGGCGGAGCTTTCGCTCGTCGACCACATATTCGTCACCCATTCGCACCTCGACCACGTGTCGTCGATCGCCTTCATCGCCGACACCGTCGGCGGCATGCGCTCCAAGCCGCTCCTGGTGCATGCGATGCCCGAAACCATCGACACCTTGAAGAAGCACATCTTCAACTGGGAGATCTGGCCGGACTTCACGCAGATTCCGTCGCCCGCAGCGCCGTTCATGCGCTACGAGGAAATCGCGCTGGGGCGCACGGTTACCCTCGCCGGGCGCGCCTTCACGCCGCTGCCGGCGATTCATACCGTGCCGGCAGTGGGCTACCAGCTCGACAGCGGTAGCGGCAGCCTGGTGTTTACCGGAGATACCGGACCGAACGACGCCCTTTGGGAGATCGTGAACGGTATCGGCAATCTCAAGTACCTCATCATTGAAACGGCTTTCGCCAACAAGGAGCGGCACCTGGCCGAGCTTTCCAGGCACCTGTGCCCGTCGATGCTCGCCGAGGAGCTGGTGAAGTTCGAGCGCGATGCGGAGGTGTACGTCACGCACCTCAAGCCCGGCGAGACCGAGCTCACCATGCAGGAGATCGAGGAATCGTCGGGGCGCCTGCAGCCGCGCATGCTGCAGAACAACCAGATTATTGAATTTTGACCCGGAGCAAATGCCTCGGGTTGTGGAAAACCGCCTAAAAATCAGGGCGGTGGCGGTTGAATGTTTGCACTACGGGGGATAGCATAGCCCGCAATCTCGAATCGAGGGGTCCAAGATGAGCGCCGTTCTCAGCCATCACGCCGCGCCGCAGACGGACGTCAGTGTCCGGCTCGCGTTCCAGAAGCAGCTGCAGGCGGTCACCAACAAGATTCACGCCACGAGCAACATCGACGAGATCATGCTCGAGGTGAGCGCGGACATCTGCGCGCTGTTCAACGCCGACCGCCTGACGATCTACTCCATCAGCGAGGACCGGCAAGCCATCGTTTCCAAGGTCAAGACCGGCCTCAATTCGTTCAAGGACCTGAAGCTCCCCGTCGCCGAGCACTCGATTGCCGGTTACGTGGCGCTTTCCAAGAAGACGGTCAGCCTCAAGGACGTCTACGACGATTCCGAGCTTAAGGCGCTCAATCCGAACCTGCGGTTCCTGCAGGAAGTCGACAAGCGCACCGGCTACCGCACCAAGCAGATGCTGGTGGCGCCGATTGTGGATGGCCAGAACCAGGAGCTGATCGGCGTCATCCAGATCATCAACAACAAGGCCGGCGTGCCCTTCGGTCCGCTAACCGAGGACGGCGTGGGCGAGTTGTCGCAAACCCTGGCAATCGCCTTTCGCCAGCGGCAGAAGCCGCAGCAGGTCAAGACCAAGTACGACTACCTGATTTCGGACGCGGTGCTGTCCGCGGGCGAATTTGATCTCGCCTCGCGCCAGGCGCGCAAGAAGGCCGTGGAAATCGAGGCGGTGCTCGTCGAGGAGTTCCAGGTCAAGATACCGGCGATCGGGGCCGCGCTGTCCAAGTTCTTCGGCGTGCCCTACGAGCCGTACAAGCAGGACCGCATCAAGCCGATGGAGCTGCTGAAGAACCTGAAGCGCGAGTACGTCGAGCAGAATCAGTGGCTGCCGATCGACGATACGAAGGAAGGTTTGATCGTCTTGTGCCTCGACCCCGAGCGTATCCGCAGCTCGCGCATTGCCTCCAACGTCTTCCCGAAGGCGAAGATCGTTTACCGCGTCACGACGCAGAAGGAGTTCAAGGACACGCTCAATCTGTTCTACGGCGCGGAAAGCCTGGACAGCGGCGACATCGGCGACATGCTGTCCAGTCTGGACGACGAGTCCGATGTCGCGATGGAAGGGGCGTCGTCGGACGAGGTTTCGGCGGCGGCCGATAACGAACTGGTGAAGCTCGTCAACAAGGTGATCATCGACGCCTACAACCAGGGGGCCTCGGACATCCACATCGAACCTTACCCCGGCAAGGTGAAGACGGAGATCCGTTT
>JAOTWE010000192.1 GCA_029863065.1 Betaproteobacteria bacterium | reverse complement strand
AGCTTGACGAACAGCACGACGCGCGTATCGGTCGGCTGCGCCGGCGGCCACAGCTGGCCGATGGCCACCGACTCCTCGATCTCGGGGATTTTTTCCACCTGGCCGTAGATTTCGGCCGTGCCGATGCGCACGCCGCCGGGATTGAGCGTGGCGTCGGAGCGTCCGTAGACGATCATCGTGCCGCGCTCGGTCAGCTCGCACCAGTCGCCGTGGCACCAGACATTCTCGTACTTGGCGAAATAGGCCGCGTGGTACTTCTCGCCGCCCCTGTCGTTCCAGAAGCCGAGCGGCATCGACGGGAACGGCCGCGTGCAGACCAGCTCGCCCTTCTGGCCGACGATCGAGCGGCCCTCCTCGTCGAACACCTCGACCGCGAGGCCGAGCGAGCGGCATTGCAGCTCGCCGCGGTACACCGGCAGCACCGCGTTGGCGTCCGCGAACGCCGCCATGATGTCCGTGCCGCCGGAAATCGACGACAGGCAGACATCGGCCTTGACGTCGCGGTACACGTAGTCGTAGCTCTCGGGCACCAGCGGCGAGCCGGTGGAGACGATCATGCGCAGTCCCGGCAGCGGGTAGTCCTCCCGGGGCTTCAACCCGCGCTTGGCGACGGCATCGATGAATTTCGCCGAAGTGCCGAAATGGCTGAAGCGCTCGCGTTGCGCGTAGTCGAACAGGATGCGAGCGTCGCGCGCAAAGGGCGAGCCGTCGTAGAGCATCACCGTCGCCTCGGCGGCGAGGCCGTGGAACAGGAGATTCCACATCACCCAGTTGCAGGTCGTGTAGTAGAAGAAATGATCCGCCGGCCGGACGTCGAACTGCAGCTTGTACATCTTCAGCGCGGCCAGCAGCGTGCCGCCGGCGCCGTGCACGATGCACTTGGGCTTGCCGGTGGTGCCCGAGGTGAAGAGGATGTACACGGGGTGATCGAACGGCAGTTGCGCCCAGTCGATGTCGCCCGGCGTGTGCCGGCGCAGCCACTCTTGCAGCAGCACCGCCTTGGGAATGTCGGCGATGTCGGGCCGCGGATCGAGGTAAGGCACCACCACCACCTTGCGCAGCGACGGCAGGCGCTCGGCGATCTCGCGCACGCGCTCCAGTACGTCGTGCGGCTTGCCGTTATAGATATAGCCGTCGGCGACGAACAGCACCTTGGGTTCGATCTGGCCGAAGCGGTCGATGACGCCGTCGACGCCGAAGTCGGGCGAACAGGACGACCAGACGATGCCCTGCGACAGCGCGGCGAGCGCGAACATCGCGGTTTCCGGCAGGTTGGGAATGAAGGCCGCGGCGCGGTCGCCGGCGCGCAGCCCGAGCTGCGCGAGCGCCTGCGCAGCGCGCGACACGTCGCTCGTCAGGTCCGAATAGCTGACGCGGCGCTGCAGGCCGCGCTCGTCCCAGAACACGAGCGCGTCGCCGCGGTCGCCGCGGCGCAGAAGGTTTTCGGCGAAATTGAGGCGCGCCTCGGGAAACCAGTGCGCACCGGGCATCTTGTCGCCGTCGACCAGGATCACCGCGCCCTTGCGCGAGGCCTTCACGCCGCACCACTCCCACACTTCGTTCCAGAACAGCTCCGGGTTATCCACCGTCCACTGATGGAACTCGGCGTAGGCGTTGACGTCGAGCCGGTGCTTGCGCACCGTGTGGCGCGCGAACTGGGTGAGTTGCGCCTGCTCGATCGCCTCGGCCGAGGGCTGCCACAGGGGGTCCATGTTCGGATTATCCCGCCGATGCGCTAGGATTGTCTTATGACGACGACAATCGCATTCCTCGGACTGGGCGCCATGGGTTCGCGCATGGCGGTGAATCTGCAATCCGCCGGCTTCGCGCTGCGGGTCTACAACCGCGACCGCGCCAAGGCGCGCGCGCTCGCCGACAAGGGCGCGCTGGCCTGCGACACGCCGGCGCCGTGATCGTCGATTCGAGCACCAACACGCCCGCCATGGCGCGCGAGGTCGCGCAGGCCGCCGCCGCCCGCGGCGTCCAGTATCTGGATGCGCCCGTATCCGGCAGCCTGGCGCAGGCCCAGGGCAAGGAGCTGGTGTTCATGGTCGGCGGCGATGCCGCCGCATTCGAGCGCGCCCAGCCCTTGTTCAAGGCCATGGGCCGCATGGCCAAACACATGGGCGCGAGCGGCACGGGCGCGACCATCAAGCTGATCAACAACATGCTTTCCGGCACGGCGACCGCGGCCATCGCGGAGGCCGTGATCGCGGCCGAGGCAGCGGGCCTCGACCGCGCGGCCACGCTCGAGGTGCTGGCCGAAGGGGCGGCGGGTTCGCGCCTGCTGAAGACGCGCATGCCGAAGATGTTCAACCGCGATTTCACGCCGCAGTTCCAGCTGCAGTTGATGGAGAAGGACCTGCGCTACTTCCAGCTACTGGCGCTGGAACTCGACCGGCCGATGCCGGTCGCCTCGCTGGTGCGCAGCCAGTTCCAGGCGGCGCGGCGCAACGCGCTCGGCACGCTCGACTCGTGCGCGCTCTACCTGCAGGCGGCGGGCGAAAAGCCGAAAGCCTGAGCCCGAGCACGCCCGGCGTCATGCGCGGCGACGTGCGAGTCGTGTTCGCCCTGTTCGCCGTGTCCGGGTTCACCGGACTGGTTTACGAGTCCGTCTGGTCGCACTACCTGAAACTGTTCCTGGGTTCGGCGGCATTTGCGCAGTCGTTCGTGCTCGGCGCCTTCATGGGCGGAATGGCGCTCGGCGCATGGCTGACGAGCCGCCGCAGCGCGGGACAGCGCAACCTGCTGGCGCTCTATGGCTGGATCGAAGCGCTGATCGGGCTCGCCGCCCTCGCCTTCCATCCGGTGTTTGTCTCGATCACCGATGCCTCCCTCGAGCACGTGATCCCGGCACTGGGGTCGTCGACGCTGATCGAGTCCTACAAGTACGCGGTATGCGCGCTGCTCGTCGTGCCGCAGACGGTGCTGCTCGGCATGACTTTCCCCCTGATGAGTGGTGCGGTCATCCGCCGCTATCCTGACGACGCGACCGGCCGACCGGCCGGCGGCCACCGCCTCGCGACGCTCTATTTCACAAACTCCATCGGCGCGGCCGCCGGCGCGCTCGCCGCCGCGTTCTGGCTGCTGGGATGGCTTGGCATGCCCGGAACCCTGCGGGTTGCCGGGGTGCTGAACCTCGCCCTTGCGGCTGTCGTGCTCGCGCTCGCGCGCGGCGGCGAGGCGTCGCCGGCCACGGCGGCACCTGCCGCCGGCGTGCAGCCGGCGCGCAGATCCCTGGTGCTCCTCTTTCTCATAGCCGCCGCGGTCACCGGGACGGCATCCTTCATCTACGAGATCGCCTGGATCCGCATGCTGTCACTGGTGCTGAGTTCCTCGTTCCATGCCTTCGAGCTGATGCTGTCGGCGTTCATCACGGGGCTCGCTTTGGGCGGTCTCTGGATCCGCAAGCGCATCGACCGCATCGCCGATCCAGTGCGCTTCTCGGGTCTGGTGCAGATCGCGATGGGCCTGGCGGCGCTCGCCACGTTGTTCGTCTACCAGGCAACCTTTGACTGGATGGCATGGGCGCTGGGTGTGCTGCAGCGAAAAGAGGCAAGCTACCTGATCTTCAACCTGTTCAGCCACGGCGTCGCCTTCGCCGTCATGCTGCCCGCGACCTTCCTCGCCGGAATGACGCTGCCGCTGTTCACCTACGTGCTGATGCGCGGCGGTCACGGCGAGCGCGCCATCGGCCAGGTATACGCCGCCAACACGCTGGGGGCGATTGCCGGGGTCGTTCTCGCGGTCCATGTCCTGGTTCCCGGCGCCGGCCTGAAGGTGGCCATGGTTGTCGGCGCGGCGCTCGACATCGTGCTCGGCGCCTGGCTGCTGCGTTGGTCGGGCGCCCCGCGCGCGCGCGCCGAGGCCTTCGTCGGGCTCATCGCCGGTCTGCTGGCCGCCACCATTACCGCACGCGCGGCCGCGTTCTCGCCCGAGCGCCTGGTCTCGGGCGTATATCGCCACGGTACGGCCGAGCTGGTAGGGGACGTGCTGTATTACCGCGACGGCAAGACCGCAACGATCGCGGTTGTCGCGATGCCGGCGGGCATGCGCTTTATCAGCAGCAACGGCAAGCCCGACGCCAGCATCCAGATGGACCCGGCGCAGCCGCGCACCGAAGACGAGTACACCATGACGCTGCTCGGCGCCCTGCCCCTGCTCTACAGGCCCGATGCGCGTTCGGTCGCCAACATCGGCATGGGCTCGGGGCTGACCACGGAGACCGTTCTCGCGCATGCCGGCGTGCGCTCGGTCGATGTGATCGAGATCGAGCCGGCCATGGCAGCGGGTTCCTACGCCTTCCATCCTCGCGTTGACCGGCTGTTCCGCGACCGGCGCGTCAGCGTGCACTTCGAGGACGCAAAGAGCTACTTTGCGCGGCGCGGCGCGCGCTACGACGTGATCGTGTCGGAACCGTCGAATCCCTGGGTGAGCGGCGTGGCGAGCCTGTTCACCGCCGAGTTCTACCGCGACACGGTGCGCTACCTGGCGCCCGGCGGTCTGTTCGTGCAATGGCTGCAATACTACGAACTCAACGACCGCCTGCTCGGCTCGATGTTCGCAGCAATGGATACGGTGTTTGCCGACTACGAGGTGTACCAGGCAGGCGCCGGCGACCTCATCGTGATCGCGGTCCCGACCGGCCGCGTGCCGATCCCCGCCGAACTGCCGGCGCGGGAGGCGGGATTTCTCGGCATGCTGCAGCAGATCGGCATCACGCGGCGCGAACACGTTCTGGCGCGGCGCGTGGGCAACAAGCGCCAGCTGGCGCCGGTTTTCGCGCAGTCCGCGGCGCCGGTGAACTCCGACTATCGTCCATTGGTGCAGCTCAAAGCCCCGCGCGCCCGCTTCCTGCAGGAGTACGCCGACGCCATTTTTGACCTGGCAGGCGCACCGCTTCCGGTCCTGGAAATGCTTGCCGGAACCGAGGTGACCTACCTCTCAGCGCCTGCGCCCCGCGCGGGCTACGGCCGTTACACGCGGATGGTGGACGCATTGCAACTGCAGCGATCCATCGTCGGGCAGTCGATCGCCGGCGCCGACCTGCGCGTCTTTGCATTGCGCTACCCGGGCGTGCTGTGCGCGGCCCGGCCGGACGACATGGTGCTCCGGCAACTGCATTCAGTCGCGGCAGACACCCTCGCATACTTGGGGCCGGAGCAGCAGCGCGCTTTGTGGGTCGAGCCGCGCTGGCTTGGCTGCCCGCTCGTCCGGGCCGCCCCCGCCGTGCAAGAGCGCTTTGCCGTTTATCGGGCAGTCGCACAGCGCGATGCACGCGGCATGCTGCAGCAGGCGCGCGCCCTGCTGGAGTCCGCGCCCCGGCAGGAACCGGAGTGGGCGCGCTTCCTGCTGCTTGCCGCAGTCCTCGGGGCACAGGCGGGCGGCGAGCCTGACGAAGCCCACCGCCTTTGGCGCACCCACGCACGCACGCTCCTGCCGGGCAAAACCAGGCCCCACGAGCGCTTCATCGCCGACTGGGGAAACTAGCGCGGCGCGACGCGCGCGCGCATCGCCTCGGGGATCTTGTAGTCGGGGTAGCGGCGCTTGAATTCGGCGAAGCTTTCGTCGGCTTCGCGTACCTGACCCGCGGCGCGCAACTTGGCGATGCGCTCCAGCCATTGCTCCGGGGTTTCCGGCGCCGCCGCAAGCTTGCCGACGGCGACGTTGGCGGCCGCGCGCCCGCCCATCTCGGCGCGCTCGGCCGCCTGCGCCGCGGGCCGGTCGCGCTCTAGCTCGTCGAGCTTCGCATCGCCCGCGGGCGGCGCGCTTTCCTCGGCCGCGCGCGCCGGCCCGGACCGTGCGCGGCTTTCCGACGCGGCAGGCGCCATCGCAGCCGGCGCCCGCATTACCTTGGGCTCGACTGCAACCTGCTCCGCCATGTCTGGCGCCTCGAGCTGTACGCGCAGCGTGACGCCCACCGCGAGCACGACCACCGCGGCGATCGAGACCGGCACCGCCCAGCGCGAGCGGCGGCGGCGCGCCGCGGCGAGGATCGCCGCGTCGAGCGCCGGCGGCGGTTCTTC
>JAOTWE010000190.1 GCA_029863065.1 Betaproteobacteria bacterium | reverse complement strand
CGATGTCGTGGCCATGGGTGTCGTTGAATTTCTTGAAGTGATCGACGTCGATCATGGCGATCGTGTAGTGCGGGCCGAGGGCGCGCAGCTGCTCCTCCAGCGCGCGCCGGCCGGGCAGCGCCGTCAGCTCGTCGCGGAATGCGAGGCGGTGCGACTCCTGCACGAAGGCGACCAGCACCACCGCGCCCGACGCGCTGAGAAATGTGGCGAACACCACCGGCGAGGCGGCCCATTCGGCGGCGACGAAGAAGGCGACCAGCGCCGCGGCGAGCCCGAGGTCGAGCGGCGTGTGCTTGGGCCAGGCGCGCCACACCGCGGCGACGAACGCGGCGCCGAACATGAAGCGGCCGGCGAGCGGCGTGGGCGGCGAGCGAAACAGCCAATGCTCGAGCAAGCCCTGCCAGGCGAGCCCCGAGAGCTCGCTGCGGCCGGCGGCGGCGATCCACAGGATGAGCAGTGTCTCGCCGCCGAGCAGCACCAGCCAGCGGTAGCTGCCGTGAAAGGCGACGCCGCGCTCGGGCAGCGCCATGGCGATGAGCGCGTTCAGCGGCACGAGCACGACCAGCGCGGTGTACACGGCTTTTTCCGCGAAGCCGCCCAGGCCCTGCGCGTAGTGGTAGCCCGCATACGCGGCGAGCAGCGAGGCGAGCAGGACGAGCGCCCGGCCACGGTTGAAGCGCAGCGCCAGCGCGACGCCGAAGACGAGAAAGGCATAGGGCCCGAGCGTCCGCAGCCCTGCCAGCGACGACGGCAGGGAAGGGCCGATCCACACGGCGAGCCCTGCGGCGGCGAGGATCGCCGTAGGCGCCAGCGCTGGGCGGAAATCGCTAACTGCCAATGCGATCCGGCCTGAAGCCCACGTCGCACACCTTGCCGCGCTGCGCGCGCTTGCCCATGTGGGCGGCGAGCTGCGCCGCATCCAGTGTCTGCACGGCGCGGTTCTTGCGCCGGATTCCGGACACGACAAGCGATTTGCCGTCGCTAACGGCAACCGAGGCGAGGGTCTCGGCATCGGGCAGCGCGAGCAGCTGCACGCCGACGCCGCCGTTCGGGCGCACGGGAACGTCATCGAGCGGGAAGACGAGCAGCCGCGCGTCAGACGACAGCGCCGCGATGTATTTGCCCGAGGTCATCGGCGCCGGCGGCCGCGCCTGCGCGCCTTCGCCGACAGCCATGAAGTCCTTGCCCTGGCGCGTGCGCGATATGAGGTCGCCGAGCTTGCAGACGAAGCCCAGGCCGGCACTGGAATTCATCAGCAGTCCCTGCCCGGGATCGCCGCTGCCCATCCACACGATGTCGTCGGCGGACGAGTTGACGAGCGTATTCACCGGCGCGCCGTCGCCGCGACCCGTGGGCAGCGCGGCGGCTTCCAGGGTAAAGGTCTTGCCCGACTCGGCGAGCACGATCACCGCGTCGGTGGTCCGGCACTCCAGCGTCTGCAGCAGGCCGTCGCCGTCCTTGAACGCGAGCGTCGACGTGTCGAGGTTGTGGCCAGTGCGCGCGCGCATCCATCCCTTCTTCGACAGGATGACGGTGAGCGGCTCCTCGACCACCGTGCGCTCGACCTGCGCGCGTTCCTCGGCCTTGATCAGGGTGCGGCGCTCGTCGCCGTAGAGTTTGGCGTCCGCGTCCAGTTCGCGGACGACGAGCTTCTTCAGCTCCCTGTCGTTGCCGAGGATCGACTTCAGGTCCTTCCTCTCGGCCTCGAGCGACTTGCGCTCGTCGTTCAGCTTCACGCCGTCGAGCTTGGTCAGCTGCCCGAGGCGGATATTGACGATGTCCTCGGCCTGACGCTCCGAGAATTTCCACTTCGCCATCATCTTCTGCCTGGCTTCGGCCTGATCGTCCGCCGCGCGGATCAGCTTGATGATGTCGTCGATCCTCGCGAACGCGAGCAGCCGCCCCAGCACGATGTGCAGCCGCTCTTCGCACTTGTCGAGGCGGTGCTGCGTGCGCCGGCGCGCGGTCTGCAGGCGCCACTCGCCCCATTCGCCCAGGATCTCGGCGAGGCCCTTGGTCTCCGGCAGGCCGTCGAGGCCGAGCCAGGTGAGGTTCAACGCGTATCGAGTCTCGAGGGAGGTCCGCGCCAGCAGCGCAGCCATCAGCTCCTCCGGCTTTTGGCGCGACGACCGGGGCTCGATCACCAGGCGCAGCTTCGACCTGCGGTCGCTCTCGTCACGCACTCCGCCCTGGTCGATCTGGTCGAGGATGAACTGCTTGAGGCGCTTCTGCTCCTGCGAGACTTCCTTCTTCCCCAGACCCGGCCTGGGATTTGCCAAGGCCTCGATCTCCTCCATCACCTGCCTGATGGAGACCCCGTGCGGAAGTTCCGTGACGACGATGCGCCACTGACCGCGCGCGAGTTGCTCCGTTTCCCATTTGCATTTGACGAGCAGCGAGCCGCGGCCCGTCTCGTACGCCTGCCGTATCTCCTCCGCCGGCGAGATGACCTGGCCGCCGCCCGGGAAGTCGGGCCCGGGCAGGATTTCGAGCAGCTCCGCGAGCTTGGCGCGCGGGTGCTTGATGACGTGGGCGGCGGCGGCGGCGACCTCCTTCAGGTTGTGCGAAGGGATGCGCGTGGAAAAGCCGACCGGAATGCCGAACGAGCCGTTCAGCAGACCGAAGGGCAGGCGCGCGGGCAGCAGCAGCGGCTCTTCGAACTTGCCGTCGTAGTTCTTGGCGAAATCGACCGTGCCCTCGCCGATTTCGGCGAGCATCAGCTCGGCGTAGCGCGAAAGCTTCGCCTCGGTGTAGCGGTAGGCCGCGGCCGAGTCGCCGTCGCGCGAGCCGAAATTGCCCTGGCCGTCGATCAGCGGATAGCGCATGGAGAACGGCTGCGCGAGGTGCACGAGCGCCTCGTAGGTCGAGGAGTCGCCGTGCGGGTGGTACTTGCCGAGCACCTCGCCGACGTAGCGCGCGCATTTGGCGAATCCCGACGTGCCGGCGTCGCCCATCGCGTAGAGGATGCGCCGCTGCACCGGCTTCAGGCCGTCGGCGATCTCGGGCAGGGCGCGCGCCTTGACCGTCGAGACGGCGTAGCCGAGGTAGGCCTGCGAAGCGTGGCGTTCGATGGGCGCCGCGTCGTCGCCGTTTTCGGGGGTGAAGAGGTCGGGGGTCTGGGTATCCATGGTCAGTCGAAAAGATCCGGTTGCTTGTCGGCCATCGCGACGGCGAGCTCCACCGCCTTTTTCGCCTTCTCGAGGTCATCGCCGGCGCCCGCCTTGCCCGCGGCCTCCCAGGTGTAGCGGCCCTGCGCGGCGAGCGTTACCTTGCCCAGCTTCTGCCGGCCGAGCCAGAGCACGTGGCCCTTGTAGGCGCGCTCCCAGAACGGCTTCGGCTTCTTCCTAGACATCGGTGTCGACGGTTTTCCAGTGCTCGCGCATCCAGTTGCGCCGGCCTTCGGCCTCGCCCGAATCCATGAGCAGCTCGAAGGTCGCACGCGCCTTCTGCAGCTGCTTGGCGTCGAGCTGCATGCGCACCAGGCGCCGCGTATCCGGATTCATGGTCGTTTCCCAGAGCTGCTCGGGGCTCATCTCGCCCAGGCCCTTGAAGCGCGAGATTTCCCAGGAACCTTCCTTCACTTTCTCCTTTTTCAGCGCGCCGAGGGTTTCCTCGAGCTCGTCGTCGTCGAGGCAGTAGGCGCGGCGCTGCGGCTTGCCCTTGCCCTGCGCCGGGATCTCGACCTTGAACAACGGCGGCTGCGCCACGTACACATGCCCCGCTTCCACCAGCTTCGGCGCGTGAATGAAGAAGAAGGTCAGGAGCAAGGCCTGGATGTGACCGCCGTCGACGTCGGCATCGGTCATCAAGATCACCTTGCCGTAGCGCAGGCCCGACAGGTCCGGCGTGTCCTCGGATCCGTGCGGATCGACACCGATGGCCGTGGCGATCGCCTGCAGCTCGCGGTTGGCGAGCACGGTGCGCGAGTCCTTCGACATGGTGTTCAGCACCTTGCCGCGTAGCGGCAGCAGCGCCTGCGACTCCTTGTCGCGCGCCTCCTTCGCCGAGCCGCCGGCGGAATCGCCCTCGACAAGGAACAGCTCATTGCGCGTCACGTCGCCGGAAGCGCAGTCGACCAGCTTGCCGGGCAGCGTGGCGATGCCGGAGGATTTCTTCCTCTCCACCTTCTTGCCCTTGGCGAGGCGCGCGAGTGCCTGCTCGATCGCCAGCTCGGCGATCTTCTTGCCCTCCTCGGGATGCTCGTTCAGCCAAAGCTCGAACGCATCCTTCACGCACAGCTCGAGCAGTTTCGCCGCGTGGCGCGTGGTGAGCTTTTCCTTGGTCTGGCCGTGGAACTGCGTGCGCACGATCCTCGCCGAGAGCGTGAAGCAGGCGCGCGCCCAGAGGTCGTCGGCGATCAGCTTCACGCCTTTCGGCGCCAGCGCGCGCGCCTCCATGAAAGCGCCGAGCGCGTCGAAGACGCCGGCGCGGAACCCTGCCTCGTGCGTGCCGCCCGAGCGCGTCGGGATCAGGTTGACGTGGCTGTCGGCGAACACCTCGCCCTCGGCCACCCAGCCGACCGCCCAGGCGGCGCCCTCGCCGGGCTCGATGTCGGGGATGTTGGTCTCGGTGAAGTAGCGCTCGCCGGAAAACAGCGGCGCCACCAGCTCGCGCCCCTGCAGCATGAACTCGAAGTACTGCGCCATGCCGCGCTCGTACTTCCAGGACTTCTTCTCTTTGCCCTCGACCTCGAGCACGGTCGTGAGCCCCGGCAGCAGGTAGGCCTTCGAGCGCACGAGGTGCTCGAGCTCGGCCATGGGAATGCCCGGGGCGTCGAAATGCTTCGCATCGGGCCACAGGCGCACCACCGTGCCCGTGCGCCGCTCCTTGATGCGCTCGCTCTTCAGCTTCTGCTCGAGCTCGCCGCCCTCGAAGGCAACCGTATGCCGCTGGCCATCGCGGTAGACGGTGACCTCGAGGCGCTTCGACAGCGCGTTGGTCACCGCCACGCCGACGCCGTGCAGCCCGCCGGAGATGTGATACACGCCCTCGCCCGAGCGCGAGAACTTGCCGCCGGCGTGCAGCATGCCGAAGGCGACCTCCACCGCCGGCTTCTTCTCTACCGGGTGCATGTCGACCGGGATGCCGCGGCCCTCGTCTTCGACTTCCACCGAGCCGTCCCTGTAGACGCGCACGCTGATCCGCTTGCCGTGGCCGGCGAGCGCCTCGTCGACCGCGTTGTCGATCGCCTCCTGCACGATATGCAGGGGGTGCACGGTGTGCGTGTACATGCCCGGCATGCGGCGCACGGGCTCCAGGCCCTTCAGGGCCTGGATGGCGGAGGCGTCGTAGACCGGCTGCTTGGCCATTTATCTAGTGGTATCCGGTTCGTTACCCACTAGGTATTGTATCGCCCGCGCAACTGCGCTGCCGACGTGCGCCCGGGCGAGTGCACCGCGACGCCCGCCGCCGCAGCGGCGGCGCCAAGCTCCCGGTCGAGCGTGATCAGGGTCGCGCCCTGGCGCGCAGCGAGCTCCAGGTAGGCCGCGTCGTAGGTGCTCAGGGCGTGCCGCTCTGCGAGCTCACTGATGGCGCGCAGTTCCGGCACCGTGGCGTCCACGCGCAGGCGCAGGCGCGCGGCCTCGTCGAGCACCTGCAGCCGTTCCTCCCGCGTCAGGCGACGTCGGCGCTCGGCAACCAGCAGCGCGTTGGGAAACTCGAGACGCCAGACCGCCGGCACCCAGCACTCCTCGAGCGCCACGAGATCGAGCGCCGCCTCGGTAAATGCGGTCTTTTCGTCCGGGAAGAACCAGGACAGCGCGATCGAGCAGTCGAGCACCAGCGCCATCAGTAGCGCCGCCCGGCCTTGATCAGCTCCGCGATCGTAGTGCCGGGCCGGGCGGGTTTGCCACGACCCACACGGTTGCGCTTGATGTCCTCCACCAGCCTGCGCATTTGTGCCGCACCCTCTTCCGACGTGGCGGGGACCAGACGCGCCACTGCCTTGCCGCGGCGGGTGATCGTGACGATCTCGCCGCCTTCGACCTTGTCGAGAAGCTCGGCGAGCTTGGTTTTCGCTTCGAAGGAGCCGACGGTGATCATGGCATTGTCCAACTAGACAACTAGTTGTCATCCTTCCATCGCCGTTCATGTCAAGGCAAGCCTGTCCA
>JAOTWE010000189.1 GCA_029863065.1 Betaproteobacteria bacterium | reverse complement strand
GAAAACCTCGGAGCACCATTTCTTTCGCCTATCCGACCCGAGGTGCAAGGTCTTCCTGCGGCGCTGGCTGGAGCAGCCCGGGCGCCTGCAGACTCAGGTGGTCAACAAGGCCAAGGAGTGGCTCGACGGCGAGGGCGACAAGGCGCTGGGGGATTGGGACATCTCGCGCGATCCGCCCTACTTCGGCATCCGCGTCCCGGATATCCAGGAAGAGAAATACCTCTATGTCTGGCTGGACGCGCCGATCGGCTATCTGGCCAGCTTCAAGAACTACTGCAACAAGACCGGACTCGATTTCGAGAAATTCCTCCAGGACCCGGCCAGCGAGCAGGTCCATTTCATCGGCAAGGACATCATCTATTTCCACACGCTGTTCTGGCCGGCGATGCTGGAGTTCGCCGGCAAGCCCTACAAGGTGCCCGACCACGTCTACGTTCACGGCTTCATCACCGTGTCCGGGGACAAGATGTCCAAGTCACGCGGCACCGGCATCAGCCCGCTCCGGTATCTCGAGCTGGGCATGAACCCGGAGTGGCTGCGCTATTACATCGCCGCCAAGCTGAACGCCAACGTCGAGGACATCGATTTCAATCCCGAGGACTTCGTCGCGCGCGTCAACAGCGACCTGGTCGGCAAGTACGTCAACATCGCCAGCCGCGCGGCAAGCTTCATCACGAAGCATTTCGACGGCAAGTTGCATGACTTTGGCGATAGCGCCGCGCCGAGCTGGGCCGCGGCGGTCGCGATAGACGATGAGATTTCAGCCGCCTACGAAGGACGCGAGTTCGGCAAGGTCGTACGTGAGGTCATGGCGGTTGCGGATCGCGTAAACCAGGCATTCGATCAGGCAAGACCCTGGGAGCTGGCGAAGGATGCGGCCAGGAAAGTCGAATTGCATCGCGCCTGCAGTGATGCAATCCATGCGTTCTTCGCTCTGACGGTCTACCTCGCCCCCCTTATCCCCGCCACGGCGGCGCGCATCGCACGTGAGCTCTTCGGCCTAGACCGAGACCTCAGCTACGACGACCGCAAGCTGCGCGCGGGCCACATCCAGCCGTTCAAGCACCTGATCACGCGTGTGGAAGAAAAGCAACTCGACGCCCTGTTCGACGTTGCCTCGGTGCCGCAAGCGACGGCACCCCAGCGCCATGCCGAGATGCAGCAGCACGCAGCCAAGGAGAAATCCGTGTCCGACCCCATCACCATCGACAACTCCACACAAATTGACCTGCGCGTGGCGCGAATCGCCAGAGCGGAGCAGGTCGAGGGCGCCGACAAGCTGCTCAAGCTGACGCTCGATCTCGGCGGCACGACACGCACCGTGTTCGCCGGCATCAAGTCCGCGTACGACCCGGCAAGCCTCGAGGGCCGGCTCACCGTGGTGGTCGCCAACCTCGCTCCGCGCACCATGAAATTCGGCGTTTCGGAAGGCATGGTGCTTGCCGCCTCCGGCGACGGGCCGGGAATATTCCTCATTTCCCCCGACTCCGGTGCCATCCCGGGCATGCGCGTAAAATGAGTTCGTCTCGGCCGCCGCGCCGCCCCTCGACGAACGCATGATCGAACAGCCCAGCCGGACGCTGGTTTGCAGCATCGTCTTCCTGGACCTCGTCGATTATTCGGCGAAGCCGGTGGCCGAGCAGTTGCTGCTTAAGCAGGCCTTCAACAAGCTGCTCAGTTCGTCCCTGGAGAACGTGGCGCCGCGCGATCGCGTTGTACTGGATACGGGCGACGGCGCCGGCATCACCTTTCTCGGCGACCCGGAAGACGCACTGTTCGTCGCCATGTCGCTGCGCGCCGCGGCGCGCGCCGAGTCCTCCGGCGCCATCGCCGTGCGCATCGGCATCAACCTCGGACCCGTGCGCCTGGTCAAGGACATCAACGGCCAGATCAACATCATCGGCGACGGCATCAACGTCGCCCAGCGCGTGATGACCTTCGCGCAAGCCGGACAGCTCCTCGTTTCGCGCTCGTTCTACGAGGTCGTGTCCTGCCTGTCGCTCGACTACGCCAGCCTGTTCAGCTACGTCGGCGCGCGCACCGACAAACACGTGCGCGAGCACGAGGTCTACTTGGTTGGGATCGGCACCGATGCGGCGCGGCGCGTGATCGAAACCAGCTCGCGCCGCGTGGCGCCGCGGCGGCGCGCGCCGCGGTTGATTGGCGAGCTGACCGAAGCGCGGCCGTTCGGCTTGCACCGCATCGCGTTCATCGGCGCGCCCCTCGCGTTCGCGCTTCTGGTCAGCGGCGGCGTCGCCGTGCGGGCGCAGATGAATCTTCCGCAACTGGCCGTGAAGCCCGCGTCCAAGGCGGTCAAGATGGTTGCTGCCGCAAGAGTCGAGCCGGCTGCGGAGGCACAACCCGCGCCGCCGCAACCGCCGGCAGCGCAGGATTTTGAACCTGAGGCGCCCAAGGCTCGCGCTGCGCCCGCGAAGACGAAGAACGCCGCACGTCCCGTAGCGGCAGTCGCGGCACCCGGATTGATTCAGCTCGCCATCCTCCCGTGGGGCGAGGTGATCGTCGACGGCAAGAGCCGCGGCAGCAGCCCGCCCTTGCGTTCGATCGAAGTTCCGCCCGGTTCTCACGTCGTCGAAATCCGCAATACGTCATTCCCCTCCGTTACCCGCCGCGTCCAGATCCGGCCCGGCCAGTCGGTTCGCGTCCGCCATCGCTTTCGCTGATCGCCGTCTCGCTGTATCTTCCACACGGGACCGGGGGATAAGACCGACGTGGACAGCCGCAGTCGAATACCAAACGTCAAGCTGGCAGCTTTCATCGTGCTAGTCGCGGCCATTCAGCCGCTGGCTGGCTGCCAGAGCGAGCCTTTCCGCAGCATTGACATGGAGATCAGGGGCATCTTCGGCACCACCCGGGGCGAGCCGGCGCTCGCTACCGGGATCGGCGAATACGAAGCAGGAAATTACCCGGCCGCGGCCGAGAGCCTGCACAGCGCGCTGTTTGAGGGTCTGGCCAGCGACGACCGCGTCAAGGCCCACAAGTACCTGGCCTTCATCAACTGCGTTTCCAATCGCCCGTCCGCCTGCCTGGTGGAATTCCGCCGCGCGCTGGCCATCAATCCGAACCTGGAGCTGAGCGCCGCCGAGGCGGGACACCCGATCTGGGGCCCGGTGTTCCGCGCGATCAAGTCCGCCCGCTAGCCGCCGGCGCGCGACCGTCATGGCAGATTCAAAGCTCGGCCGCTTCGAAGTCCTGGCCGAAATCGGCCGCGGGGCGATGGGCATCGTGTACAAGGCGAAGGACCCGATGCTCGAGCGCGTCGTCGCCATCAAGACCATCAACATGGGGATGGACCGGGACGGCGCGGAGATGTACGAAAAGCGTTTCTATCAGGAGGCGCGCGCGGCGGGCGGCCTCAATCATCCCAACATCGTCACCGTGTACGACATCGGCAAGACCGAAACCGAATGCTACATGGCGATGGAGTACATCGAAGGCGCGGAACTTCGCTCCCTCCTGCTGCCGGCCAAGCCGCTGCCCGTGCCGCGCGCGCTGTCCATCGCCGCGCAGGTGGCCGAAGGCCTGGCGTACGCCCACGAGCGTGGCGTGGTGCACCGGGACATCAAGCCGGCCAACATCATGGTGCCGGAGAGCGGCGCGGTGAAGATCACCGATTTCGGCATCGCGCGCATGCGCTCCTCAAACGTGCAGACGCAGACCGGCATGATGATGGGCTCGCCCAAGTACATGTCGCCCGAACAGGTGATCGGCAAGCGCGCCGATCATCGCACCGACATCTTTTCGCTAGGCGTGATCTTTTACGAGATGCTGTCCGGCGCCGCCCCCTTTACCGGCGAAAGCGTCAACGCGGTGATGTACCAGATCGTGAATTTCGTGCCGCCGGCGCCGAGCGCCATCAACCCGGCGTCGCCGGCGGCGCTCGACGCCATCGTCGCCGGCATGCTGGCGAAATCGCTCGAGGAGCGTTTCCAGAGCGCCGCCGAGATCGCGCGCGGCCTGCGCGAGTACGAATTGCAGACGCAGGGCGCGGCGATCGGCGCGACCTCGACGCTGCCCTTGGGTGCGCTCGCGCCGGGAACAGCGCCGACGGTCGTGGGCAGGGAAGTGAAGAGCGCGGTTCTCGCGCAGACCCTGGAGCGCTCGCGGCGCGCTGAAGAGCCGACGCCGCCGCCCGACGCGGCGCCGGCGCGCGGCCTGTCGCGCACTTTCGACTCGCTGGAGGCGACGCAGCGGCTGGTTGCCCTCAGTGACGCGGCACTGTCGCGCGATCCCGCCGCGGGCACCCTGCCGCTTACCATGCAAACGACCTCGGAGGCTTTGAGCGGCGGCTGGCGGCCGCGCGATACGCTGGTGGTTGCCGCGGGCGCGGGCGCCGGCCTGCTCGCGGCGGCGATTATCGTGCTGCTTTAGGGCGCCCTCGGGCGCCGGCCGTCAGGACTTGCCGCCGCAGCTCGCGGGCATTGCCGTGATCGGGAAACCGCGGCAGCTCCAGGTCGCGCTGCCGCCCTGCAGCGTCGGCATGATCGAAATCTCGATGGCGTTCTTCTCGTTCCAGCCGCGGATCGTGCCATTGCTCTCGACGATCCACTTCAGCTCGCCGTGCTTGGCGTCGCTGCGCGCCGCCAGCTTGACGTCATTGCCGGACCCGGAAAGCGATCCCGACTTCTGCGCTGCCGCCGCGACTTGCTGGCGGGCGCCGTCGGCGCCGGAGATCAGCGCCTGCGCCGCGTCCCGCGCGTCGCTGCCCGCCATCTGCGGCAGAACCACCGCGACCGCGAGGAACCCCGCCAACGCCAGAATTGCGACAACAATCAGCACTGCGCGCATCGGATTGCCCCCTTTTGTCGTGCCATTCCATCCGCGCAGGATGGGTGGATAAATTGGCCACTGAGCTTACCATGGAGTTCCGGTGCTTTCATGGCCCGGATTTGCGCACGGCAAAAGTTTTGCAAGAACGCACACTTTACTTGTCCATTTGCGGCCGCGTGCAGGGGGTCGGCTTTCGCGACGCCATGAGCCGCGAGGCCGAACGGCTGGGCATCACCGGCTGGGTGCGCAATCGTGCCGACGGCAAGGTGGAAGCCGTTGTGCAAGGCAGCGCCGCAGCGGTGCAGGCATTGCTGGCATGGTCCCGGCTCGGCCCGCCTGCAGCGCGCGTCGAGCGCGTCGACTGCGGCCCGCCGGGGCCGGAGCATGCACGCAGCTACGCGCGGTTCGAGCGCTGGCCGAGCGCCTGATCGGCGCGGCCGGGGGCGCGCCGCTTGAGCGCGTTCATGGCGGAAAACGCCCACGGCCGGCAGGCAAGCAGCAGCCCGACGCCTTCCCGGCGGCGCGCCGGCAGCGTGGAATCCACTTCCGCAAGCTCGTTGAACTCGGCCGCCACGCGCTCCAGCCGTCGCCGGAGCATCGAGGCGGAAGCCGGCGACAGGTCGCGCGCCTCGAAGCGCAGCATCTCGAGCGGCCCGCTGAAACGCGAGCGCAGGAATTCGGCGGTCACGCGCAGGCCGTAGGCCTTCTTCACCGGGCCGCCCGCCCGCCAGACGAAGTCCTTCGCCACGCGCAGCCGCACGCGCTCGCCCGTGTCCCAATCGATGAGGCGCGCGCGCTCGAACTTGGCGAGCGCCAGCGTCAGCTCGGTGCGCGTGATGACGAACGCCTCGACGATGTCGGCGAAGCGCCAGCCGTTGAGCAGCAGCCAGAACACCGACAGCAGGCGCTCGTCGCTCGCCAGCAGCGTTTCCTGCTCCAGGCTGAGTTCCGCCTCCTGGCCCTGGCCGCCGCGTGCCATGCGCGCCAGCTCCACCAGATCGAGCTCGAGCACGCGCAGGATCTCCTCGATGCGTGCCAGGGTGAAGGTGCGGCGCGAAAACAGCCGCTTGACGCTCGCCTCCGAGAGCCGCAACTCGCGCGCAAGGACAGCGTAGGTCATGCCGCGGGCGCGCAGGCACTTCTTGAGCGCCTCGACGATTTGGTGGGCCAGCGGCATGCCGCGCGCAGCGGATTATGGGGTGGTGGGCCGGGGAGTGGGCGATGCGACTGCCGGTATCGTAAATCGAGACTTCGCCATTCGGCTATTGCGGCGCAGCAAACGTCCCCCCAAGAATGACTCTCCCGACATCGACGGAGATCGCCATGCTTGCAACGTCCCCCATGCCCTA
>JAOTWE010000188.1 GCA_029863065.1 Betaproteobacteria bacterium | reverse complement strand
CTCGCGCACCTCGTCCAGCTTGAACGGCTTCACGATGGCTTCGATCTTCTTCATGCTCATGCCGGGTCCTTTCGAATTTCGGCCCCCATTATAACGACAGCTCGCTGTCGTCGCGGTAGCGCGAGGTGATCGGGTAGCGCCAATCCTTGCCGAAGCCGCGCAAGGTGATGCGCACTCCCGGCGGCGCCTGGCGGCGTTTGTACTCGCTGCGGCGGATGAGGCCGACGACGCGGCGCACGTCCGCGACGGCGTAGCCCTGGGAAACGATTTCTCGCGGCGAGCGGTTCTGCTCCATGTAGGCCTCGACGATGCCGTCCAGCACCTCGTAGGGCGGCAGGCTGTCCTGGTCGGTCTGGTTGGCGCGCAGCTCGGCCGACGGGGCGCGCACGATGATGTTCTCCGGGATAACGTCGGACACGGTATTGCGGTAGCGCGCCAGGCGCCACACCAGCGACTTGGACAGATCCTTGATCACGGCAAAGCCGCCTGCCATGTCGCCGTACAGGGTCGAGTAGCCGACCGCCATCTCCGATTTGTTGCCGGTGGTAAGCACGATCGAGCCGAACTTGTTGGACAGCGCCATCAGCAGCGTCCCCCGCACCCGCGCCTGCAGGTTTTCCTCCGCCAGGTCCTCGGGCCGGCCCGCGAACAGCGGCGCGAGCGCGGCGCGGAAGGCGTCGAACACCGGGCCGATGGGAATCGTGTCGTAGCGCACGCCGACGCGCCTGGCCATCTCGGCAGCGTCGTCCAAGCTCATGCGCGCGGTGTATTGCGACGGCATCATGAGCGCGTGCACGCGCGCCGCGCCGAGCGCGTCGCAGGCGAGCGCCAGCGTCAGCGCCGAGTCGACGCCGCCCGAGAGACCGAGCACCGCACCGGGAAAATCGTTCTTGGCGACGTAGTCGCGCGTGCCGAGGACCAACGCCCGGTAGACCTCGGCTTCGAGCGGCAGCTCCGCGGCCACCTCCCCGGGCACGGGCACGGCGCCGTCGAGCTCGAAAATCGCCAGCGCCTCCTCGAAAAACGGCGCCTGGCGCACCAGCACGCCGCGAGCATCGAGGACGCAGGAGGCGCCGTCGAAGACCAGCTCGTCCTGGCCGCCAACGAGGTTGACCGCCACACTCGGCATGCCGGTGTCGCGGATCCAGTCGCGGAACACGCCATGGCGCGTCGCCTGCTTCCTCTTGTGGTAGGGCGAGGCGTTGATCGACAGCATGGCCTGCGCGCCAGCCGCCTTCGCCGTCGCCGGCACGCGCCCGAACCAGACGTCCTCGCAGATGGCGAGGCCGAAACGTGCGCCCTTCAGCTCGAACACGCACGGCTCGGCGCCGGCGTCGAAATAGCGCTTCTCGTCGAACACGTCGTAGTTGGGCAGCTCGCGCTTTCTCGCCACCGCGGCAATGCGCCCGTCGCGGATCAGCGCCGCGGCGTTGTAGCGCGCGCCGCCCGCCGCCTGCTCCGGAAAGCCGACCACCAGGGCGATGCCGCGCACGCGCGCGGCCAGCAGCTCGAGCTCGCGCCGGCAGTCGACGAGGAAACCCTCGCGCAGCACCAGGTCCTCCGGCGGATAGCCGCACAAGGACAGCTCCGGCGTCAGCACCAGGTCCGCGCCCGCGGCGCGCGCGCGTTCCGTGTACTCAAGCATGCGCGCGGCGTTGCCGGCAAGGTCGCCGACGGTGCAGTTGATCTGCGCAGCGGCAATCAGGATGCGTTGGGACATCGCGGCAATTCTATAATGGGCACATGAGCCCGGCAGTTTTAGCGCCGCAAAAGCGATAGCGTTGGAACGCCTGCGCGTCGTCGATTCGCTCGCCGCGGTCCCTGCGGCGCAATGGAACACGCTCGCCGGCGGCAACCCGTTCCTGCGCCACGAGTTTCTCGGCGCGCTCACCGACAGCGGCTGCGCCAGCGCGAGGCGCGGCTGGCAGCCACAGTTCCTACTGCTCGAGCGCGCCGGCGTCCTGGCGGGCGCCATGCCGCTGTACGTCAAGTCGCATTCACGCGGCGAGTACGTGTTCGACTGGGCCTGGGCGGACGCTTACGCACAGCACGGGCTGGAGTACTACCCGAAACTCCTGTGCGCGGTGCCGTTCACTCCGGTGAGCGGACCGCGCCTGCTCGCCGCCGACGCGGCAGCGCGCGGCACGCTCGCCGCGTCGGCGATGGCCGCGGCGCGCGACTTCTCGTCCCTGCACGTGCTGTTCGCGCCGGAGGGCGAGGCGTGCGAGCTGGAAGCGGCTGGCATGCTGCTGCGGCGCACGGTGCAGTTCCACTGGACGAACGCCGGCTACGCCGACTTCGACGATTTTCTCGCGCGCCTGTCGCAGCGGCGGCGCAAGACCATCCGCCAGGAGCGCCGCCGCGTGCGCGCCGCCGGCGTGCACCTCCGGTGGCTGCGCGGCGCCGAGATCAGCGAGCGCGACTGGGCGTTCTTCTACCGCTGCTACGCCAACACCTACGCGCTGCACGGCATGCCCCCTTACCTCAACCTCGAGTTTTTCCTGCGCATCGGCGCGGCCATGCCGGAGCATTTCCTCCTGGTGCTCGCGGAGCGCCGGGGCGCGCCGCTGGCGGCGGCGCTCGACGTGATCGCGGGCGACACGCTGTACGGGCGCTACTGGGGTGCGCTCGAGCACGTGCCGCTCCTGCATTTCGAGGCCTGCTACTACCAGGCGATCGAGTACGCCATCGCGCACCGGCTCGCGCGCTTCGAGGGCGGCGCGCAGGGCGAGCACAAGCTGTTCCGCGGGCTGCTGCCGACGGAGACGCTGTCGGCGCACTGGCTGGCGCACCCGCGCTTCGCGCGCGCCGTCGAGGACTACTTGGAGCGCGAGGCGCTCGGCATCGCGCGCTACGTGAACGAACTCAACGAGCACACGCCCTTCAAAGTATCATTCCCGGCAAAGGAGGAGCCATGAGACTGAAAGACAAGGTTGCACTGGTTACGGGGGGCGGCTCGGGCTTCGGCGCGGGCATCGCGCAGCGCTTCGCCGAGGAAGGCGCGAAAGTGCTGGTCAACGACATCAACGCCGAAGGCGGCGCGCGTATCGCCAGGAAAGTCGGCGGCGAGTTCGTGCAGGCCGACGTCGCCAAGGGCGCGGACTGGGCGAAGCTGGTGCAGGCGGCCACGGCGAAATTCGGCCGCCTCGACATCGTGGTCAACAATGCCGGCTGGACGCACCGCAGAAAGCCCTATCTGGAAGTCACCGAGGCCGAGTTCGACAAGGTGTACGCCGTCAACGTGAAGAGCATCTACCTCTCGGCGCTGCATGCGCTGCCGGTTATGCGCAAGCAGGGCGGCGGCTGCTTCGTCAACGTCGCGTCCACCGCCGGGCTGCGGCCGCGCCCCGGGCTCACGGTGTACAACAGCTCGAAGGGCGCAGTGATCCTGATGTCGAAGTCGATGGCCGCCGAGTTCGGCCCGGACAAGGTGCGCGTGAATTGCGTCAATCCGGTGTTCAGTCCCGAGACCGCGCTGTCGGCCGAATTCGCCGGCGGCGCGGTGACCGAGGAAGCGAAGAAGGCGTTCCTGGCGACGATCCCGCTCGGGCGCTTCTCCACCCCGCTCGACGTGGCGAACGCCTGCCTTTACCTCGCCTCGGACGAGGCAGCGATGATTTCGGGGTCGTGTATCGAGGTGGACGGCGCGCGCTGCGTCTAGCGCTTCACGCCACCCAGAAGGGCTGCGACCTGCGGCTGCCGTCGCTTGCCTTGCGATGGCGGTGATTCCGCCTTCTGCTCTTCGTCCCTGGCTTGCGGCGCCTGCGGCTCGTAAGGCCGCGAGAAGATCGGGTCGCCGATCGGGCGCGGCGCCCTGTGCGGCGCCGGCGGCCGCGACGCGTCGCCGCGGCGCGGGCCGCGGCGCCCGTCCCTGCTGCCGTTTCTGCTCACGAGCGTCGCTACCGTGCCGCCGTCGGGCTGGAAGCCCGGCACCAGCGTGCTGTCGAGCTTTCTCTTGATCAGGCGCTCGATCGCGGCGAGCGCCTCGAGGTCCGGCGGCGCGACCAGCGATATGGCCTCGCCTGCCGCGCCGGCGCGGCCGGTGCGGCCGATGCGGTGAATATAATCCTCGGGGGAATGCGGGATGTCGAAATTGATGACCTGCGGCAGCCCCTCGATATCCAGGCCGCGCGAGGCGACGTCGGTCGCCACCAGCACCGCGGTCTTGCCGGCCTTGAAGCTCTCCAGCGCCACCAGGCGCTCGGCCTGCGATTTGTCGCCGTGGATGGCGTCAGCCTGGATGTGGTCCTTGCGCAACTGATGCGCGAGGCGGTTGGCGCCAATGCGCGTGCCGCAGAAGACCAGCACCTGCTTGAGGTCCCGCGTCTGGATGAGATACGAGAGCAGCTCGCGCTTTTTCTCGCGCGCCACCGGATGCACGACGTGCGTCACCAGCTCCGCAACGGCGTTGCGCGCCGCCACCTGCACTTCGGCAGGATTGCGCAGCAGTGATTTCACCAGCCCGCGGATCTCGTCGGGGAAGGTGGCGGAAAAAAGCAGGTTCTGCCGCACCGCCGGCAGCAGGGCGATGATGCGGCGGATGTCGGGCAGGAAGCCCATGTCGAGCATTCGGTCGGCTTCGTCCAGGGTCAGGATGCCGACCTGATTGAGCATCACGGTCTTGCTTTGCACGTGATCGAGCAGCCGTCCGGGCGTCGCCACCAGGATTTCGACGCCGCGCCGCAGTTGCAGGATCTGCGCGTTCATATCGGCGCCACCGTAGACCACCGCGCTTCTCAATGGCAGGTGCTTGCCGTATTCGCGGAAACTTTGTTCGACCTGGATCGCCAGCTCGCGCGTCGGCGTGAGCACCAGCACGCGAACCTGGTGGCGCGCCGGCGAGGCGCTGGTGCTCGCCTGCGGCGCCAGGCGCTGCAGGATGGGCAGCGCGAAGGCCGCGGTCTTGCCGGTGCCGGTCTGCGCGCCGGCCATCAGGTCGCGGCCCGCGAGCACCAGCGGAATGGCCTGCTCCTGCACGGGCGTGGGCTGCTCGTAACCCTGGTCGCGCACCGCCTGCAGGAGGGGTGCGATGAGTCCGAGCTGATCGAAGGAAGTCACTGCCAAGGGGGCGAATTATACTCCGTCCCCGCATGATTCTCCTGCGCAATCTGGCCCTTGCCCGCGGGCCCCACCTGCTGTTCGCCGGCGTCTCGCTCACGCTGGAGCGCGGCTGGCGCGTCGGACTCGTGGGCGCGAACGGCAGCGGCAAGACGAGCCTGCTCGCGCTGCTCGCGGGCGAGTTCGCGTCCGAGGCCGGCGACTGCGAGATCCAGCCCGGCACGCGCCTGGCGCGCGTCGAGCAGGAGGCGCCGGCGCTGGAGCGCTCCGTGCTCGACTACCTGCTCGACGCGGACGCGGAACTGCGCTTATCGGAAACCGAGATCGCCGATGCCGAGGGGCGCGGCGACGGCGAGGCGATCGCGCATGCGCACGAACGCCATGAGCGCGCCGGCGGCTATACAGCGCGCGCCCGCGCCCAGATCCTGCTCGCCGGCCTCGGTTTCTCGCCGGGCGACGAGGCGCGCACGGTGCGCGAATTCTCCGGCGGTTTCCGCATGCGCCTCAATCTCGCGCGCGCGCTGATCGCGCCCTCGGACCTGCTGCTGCTCGACGAGCCGACCAACCACCTGGACCTCGACACCATCCTGTGGCTGGAGGGGTGGCTGCGCGCCTACGAAGGCACGCTGATCGTCGTGTCGCACGATCGCGATTTTCTCGACCGCGTCTGCGACCACTCGCTCGCCATTCTGCCGGCGGAGAACGGCGGCGTCGTGCGGCTCTACGACGGCGGCTATTCGCGCTTCGAGCAGGCACGCGCGCTCGAACTGGAGCAGCAGTCCGCCGCGGCCACGCGCCAGGACCGCGAGATCCGCCGCATCACCGCCTTCGTCGAGCGCTTTCGCGCCAAGGCCACCAAGGCGCGCCAGGCGCAGAGTCGCCTGAAGCGCCTGGAGCGCATGGTGCGCGTCGCGCCGGTGGTCGCGGCCGATACCTACCGCTTCGAGTTCGAGGAGCCCGAGCGCCAGCCCGAGCGTATTCTCGCGCTGCACGGGCTCGACGCCGGCTACCCGGGGCGCACCGTGCTCTCGGGGGTCGAGCTCGCGCTCACCAGCGCCGACCGCGTCGCCGTGATCGGCGCCAACG
>JAOTWE010000187.1 GCA_029863065.1 Betaproteobacteria bacterium | reverse complement strand
CATCGTCGTCGACGACTGGAAAGCAAACCTCTGGGCGAAGATCCTGCCGAAGATCAAGCCGCGCCCGAAGCTCGCGTTGCGCACCGGCGCCGACATCGCCTGGGCGTTCCGCCAGGACAGCCCGAAGCTCGCTGCCGAGGTCAACGCTTTCCTCTCCAGCCGCAAGCACGCCGGGCGCCTCACCGAGTGGCAGCTGCTGGCGACGCGCCGGCGGATCCATCGCATCGAAAACAGCACGCGCTCCTCCGAGTGGCGCAAGTTCGAGAAGACCATTGCCCTCTTCCGCAAGTACGGCGAGCGCTACGGCGTCGATCCGCTGATGGCCGCGGCGCAGGGCTACCGCGAGTCGCGCCTCGAGCAGTCGGCGCGCAGCCCCGCCGGCGCCATCGGCGTCATGCAGCTCCTGCCCGAGACCGGCCGCGCCATGGGCGTGGGCGACATCCAGCGCGTGGAACCCAACATCCACGCCGGCGTGAAGTACCTGCGCACCTTGATGGACCGCTATTTCGACGATCCGAAGCTCGACGACCAGAACCGCACCCTGTTCGCCGTCGCCGCCTACAACGCCGGGCCGACGCGCATCTCGCGCCTGCGCACACGCGCCGGCCGGCAGGGACTCGACGGCGATACCTGGTTCGACAACGTCGAAATCGCCGTCGGCCGCGCCATCGGCCGCGAGCCAGTGCGCTACGTGCGCGACGTTTTCAAGTACTACGCCGCGTACCGGCTGCAGCTCGAGTCGCGGCAAGATCGCGATGCGGCGCGCGAGGCGCTCGAGGAGCGGCGCGACGATCGCGAGCGATAGCGCTGGAAGAAACGCGGGCCGCGGCGATGACGCTCATGAGGCCTGCGGCATGGCGTGCCACCAGATCTGGCAGGTCTTGCACAAACCGCCCTCGAACTCGGCCTTCAACACGCCGTCGAGGACCATCCGGGGCAGCGGCTCGCCCAGCTTTCGCGCTACCAGGTTCGTACCTGCGGACCTGGCCCAGATCTGGAAAAGCTCCTCGGATGCCACCTGGTACGTGACGTGCCAGTGCGCGATGCCACCCGCGGACGTCGTTGCCAGCACCTCGTAGGTGACGTGCACGTCCTCCTGGAGCTTCACGCGGCGCCAGTACTCGGCGAGCTGCGCGCGGCCGCGCTGCACGGCGAACGGCGTGTTGCGGTACTCGCCCTCTGCAGCGAACAGGGCGGCGAACATGGAGTCGTCGCGTTGCTCCCAGGCCGACTTGTAGCCTTGCATGAACTGCTCGAGGTTCACGGTGTTCCTCCGGTCTTGTCTGCTCTTACGCTGCCGCCGAGCTACTGCGCCCACTCCCGCGCATTCCTGAACATCCGCATCCACGGCGAATCCTCCCCCATTCCGTCCGGCGCCCAGGACATCTGTACCGTCCTGAACACCCGCTCCGGATGCTCCATGAGGATGGTGAACCGCCCATCCGCTGTCGTCAGGCCGGTAATGCCGGAAGGCGAGCCGTTGGGGTTCAACGGGTAGGTCTCGGTCACCTTGCCACGGTTGTCGACGAAGCGCAGCGACACCAGCGCCTTCTGCATGTCGGCAGCCGACGCGAACTGCGCCCGCCCCTCCCCGTGCGCCGTCACGATCGGCATGCGGCTGCCCGCCATGCCTTTGAAGAACAGCGACGGACTGTCCGCCACTTCCACCATCACCATGCGCGCCTCGAACTGCTCGGAGCGGTTGCGCTCGAACGAGGGCCAGTGCGCGGTCCCCGGCACCAATTCTTTCAGCGCCGCCATCATCTGGCAGCCGTTGCAGACGCCCAGGGCAAAGACTTCCGCGCGTGCGAAGAAAGCTTCGAACGCCTTGCGCGCCCTGGCGTTGAACAGGATCGACTTCGCCCAGCCCTGGCCGCCGCCGAGCACATCGCCGTAGGAAAAGCCGCCGCAGGCGGCGAAGCCCTTGAAGGACTCGAGCGTGAGCCGCCCGGCGATCAGGTCGGACATGTGCACGTCGACCGCCTCGAAGCCGGCGCGCGTGAACGCCACCGCCATCTCCACCTGGCCGTTCACGCCCTGCTCGCGGAGAATCGCGATGCGCGGGCTCGCGCCCTTCAGCACGAACACTTCCTTCGGGTCGTAGGTCAGCGCCACCGACAGGCCCGGGTCGCCGGCGTCGAGGATGCGGTCGTACTCCTCCTGCGCGCACTCGGGGTTGTCGCGCAGCTGCTGCATGCGGTAGGTGGTCTCCGACCAGGCGCGCTGCAGGTCGACGCGCTTTTCGGCGAACACCGGCCTGGCGTTGCGCGTGAAGCGGATTTCGTCGCGCGTGTTCAGGGTGCCGATGAGGTGCGACGCGTCTCCCAGCCCCGAAGCGCGCAGCGCATCCATGACTTTCGCGCGATCCGCGGAGCGGATCTGCAGCACCGCGCCCAGCTCCTCGGCGAACAGACACTTCAGGATCTGCTCGCGCACGCGTCCGGAGAGCTGCTCCTCGCCGCTCTTCCTGAATCCGTCCACATCCTCGGTGAGCGCGTCGAAGGCGATGGCGTCCAGGTTCAAGGTCACGCCGCAGCGCCCGGCGAACGCCATCTCGCAGACGGTGGCGAACAATCCGCCATCGGAGCGATCGTGATAAGCGTTGATCAGCCCGTCCTGCGCGAGCTTCTGTACCGCGGCAAAGAATCCCTTCAATAGCTTCGGCTCATCCAGGTCCGGAACCTCCGTCCCGAACTTCGAATGCACCTGCGCCAAAATCGATCCGCCCAGCCGGTTCCGGCCCCGGCCGAGGTCGACGAGCACAAGCTCCGTCTCCCCCGCATCGGTGCGCAGCCGCGGCGTCAGCGTGCCGCGCACATCTTCGACTGGCGCGAAGGCGGTGACGATAAGCGACACCGGCGCCACGACCTCCTTGCCGTCCCACGCGGTGCGCATCGACAGCGAATCCTTGCCGACCGGAATCGAGACGCCGAGCGCCGGGCAGAGCTCGAGCGCCACCGCCCGCACCGTGTCGTAGAGCGCCGCGTCCTCCCCGGGATAGCCCGCCGCCGCCATCCAGTTGGCCGAGAGTTTCACCCGGTCGAGCGAGGCGATGCGCGCCGCGGCGATGTTGGTGATCGCCTCGCCCACCGCCATCCGACCCGAGGCCGGCGCATTCACCGCGGCGAGCGGCGTGCGCTCGCCGAGGGCGAAGGCCTCGCCGGCGACGTTGTCGTAATCCATCAGCGTCACCGCGCAGTCGGCCACCGGCACCTGCCAGGGTCCGACGCAGGGGTCGCGCGAGCACAGCCCGCCGACCGTGCGATCGCCGATGGCGACCAGGAAGGTCTTGTCGGCGACCGCCGGGTGGCGCAGCACGCGCGTGGCGCAGTCCCTGAGATCGAGCTCATCCAGCGGGAAAAGGTCGCCCGCGCGCGCGACGTGCTGCACGTCGCGCAACATCTTCGGCGGCTTGCCGAGGATCACTTCCAACGGCACGTCGACCGGCGTTTCGCCGAGCTTCGGGTCGTCGACCAGCAGCCGGCCGTCGGCGCTCGCCGTGCCGAGCACCGCGAACGGGCAGCGTTCGCGCTCGCACTGGGAGCGGAACGCCGGCAGCGCCGCCGGCGCGATCGCCAGCACGTAGCGCTCCTGCGCCTCGTTGCTCCAGATCTCGCGCGGCGACATCCCTGAGTCCTCGCAGGGCACCGCGCGCAGGTCGAGGCGCGCGCCACGGCCCGCGCCGTGCACCAGCTCGGGCAGCGCGTTCGACAGGCCGCCGGCGCCGACATCGTGGATGGAAAGGATCGGATTGGCCTCGCCGAGCTGCCAGCAGCGGTCGATCACCTCCTGGGCGCGGCGCTGCATCTCGGCGTTGCCGCGCTGCACGGAGTCGAAGTCGAGGTCCGCGGCATTGGCGCCCGCGCCCATCGACGAGGCGGCGCCGCCGCCCATGCCGATGAGCATGCCCGGGCCGCCGAGCTGCACGAGCAGCGCGCCCGCGGGCAGCGGCGCCTTGGCCGAATCGCGCGCGGCGATGTTGCCGATGCCGCCCGCCAGCATGATCGGCTTGTGGTAGCCGCGCTGCACGCCGCCGACCGCGGCCTCGAAAGTGCGGAAATAGCCGGCGAGATTGGGGCGGCCGAACTCGTTGTTGAACGCCGCGGCGCCGATCGGCCCCTCGAGCATGATGGCCAGCGCATTCACGATGCGTCCGGGCTTGCCGACGTCGCGCTCCCAGGGCTGGGCCGCGCCCGGAATGCGCAGATGGGAAACCGAGTACCCCACCAGCCCCGCCTTCGGCTTGGCGCCGCGCCCGGTGGCGCCCTCGTCGCGGATCTCGCCGCCGGCGCCGGTCGCCGCGCCCGGAAACGGCGCGATCGCCGTCGGATGGTTGTGCGTCTCGACCTTCATCACCGTGTGCGTACGCTCCGAGCGCGCCGCGTACACGCCGTCCGCTCCGGGGTGGAAGCGCCGCGCGAGGCGTCCCTCCATGATGGCGGCATTGTCGGCATAGGCGAGCACCGTACCGCGCGGCTGCACCGCGTGCGTGTGCTTGATCATGGCAAACAGCGATTGCGTTTTCTTCTCGCCGTCGACGATCCAGTCGGCGTTGAAGATCTTGTGCCGGCAGTGCTCGGAATTGGCCTGCGCGAACATGGTGAGCTCGGCGTCTGTTGGCGCGCGCTCCAGGCGAGCGTAGGCCTCTCGCAGGTAGGCGATCTCGTCCGGCGACAGCGCGAGCCCGAGGCTGCGGTTGGCCTCTTCCAGAGCACCGAGCGCCACGCGCGCGAGCGGCCGCGGCGGCACGTGCTGGAACAGCTGCGCCGCCTCCTCGAACGCGCCGAGCACGTCTTCCGTCATGCGATCGTGCAGCAGCGCGGCGATCGCGGCCGAGCGCTCGCCGCCGCTCACGTAATAGGCGGTACCGCGCTCGATGCGCCGCACCCCGGCGAGGCCGCAATTGCGCGCGATATCCGTGGCCTTCGAGGACCAGGGCGACAGCGTGCCGATACGCGGCACCACGAGGTAGAGCGTGTCGCCGCGCGCCGGCGCCGCGGGCGGCACACCGTAGGCGAGCAGCCGCGCGAGCAGCGCCTCCTCGTCCGGCGCGAGGGGCTTGTCCAGCTCGACGAAGTGGCGGAACTCGGCGCTCAGCCCGCGGCTGCGGGGCTCGACTTGTTGCAGTTGCGGGAGAAGCTTGGCGAGGCGGAAGTCGGAAAGCGCGCGCGCAGCGCGCAGTTGCAGGACCTTCACCGCCGCAGCTGCGGGTCGCCGAGCTTGCCGCCGATGTAGAAGGTGTCGCGCAGCGTGCGCAGCTCGGCGTCGACCCGCCCCGACAAGCTGCCCTTGGCGTCGACGTCGAGCGTGCCCTTGGCCCCCAGCAGGCCCGCGGTGAGATTCAGGTCGCGGAAAGCGAACGCGCCGCCGGCGAGCGATGCCCGGCCCTCCAACTCGGAGAACGGGGTGCGGCCGCTCGCCTGCGCGCTCGCCGACTGCAGCGCGCGCGACAGGTCGAAGCTGCCGAGCGCGCCCTTGGTCACGGTGAACTCGCCGTCGAGGCGCACCGATTCATACAGCTTCGCCGGCTCGGGCCCGCTCATCGCGAAGCGGCCCTTGCCGTCGAAGCGCCCCTCGGACACCACCTGCGGCGCGAACACCGCCGCGTTCATGGTGCGGCCCTCCAACTCGCCCTGCACGCTCCACTGCGCGCCCCACTCGATGCGCGCCTTGCCGACCACCGTGCCGTCGTACAGGCGACCGTCGAACTCGGTGAGCGTCATACCCGTGCGGTCGGCGCTGCCCTTCATGCCGAACTCGACCAGCGACAGCTTGTCGACGAACGGCACGCTGAAGCTGCCGATCGACGCCTCGAAGCTGAGCTTGTCCTCGCTCGTCGTGATCAGGCCGCTGATGCCCTCTCCGGAAAGCTGGGCCGAGTAGATCCGGCCGCCGGCACCGAGGCTGGCGTCAACGTCGATCGGCGGCAGCGCAAGCGGCCCCTCGAGGCGCACGCCCTTCGCCACCACGCGCGCCACCCGCAGCTGCCCCTGCTTCATGCCGCCCAAGAGCACGTTGCCGAGCGCCGCCTGCTGCACCACCGCCTTCTCGAGCTCCAGCCGCGTGAACACCTTGTTGTTGCCGAGCAGCGAGGTCATCTCCGGCACGGCGCGCACCTCGGCGATCTTGACGGCGTCGCCCACCGTGACGCGCTCGAAGCGCAGCTGCACCCCGGTCAGCACC
>JAOTWE010000011.1 GCA_029863065.1 Betaproteobacteria bacterium | reverse complement strand
TGGTGAAGCCCCTGTGCGTGTCGCGGCCCCACTCGTAGTCCTGCCCCAGGGAAACGTAGGTCTTCCAGTTGTTCTTCTTGGCCATGCGCGACACCGCGACCACCACCGCGCCCGACTGCATGTTGCTGTCGGGGCAGAACTGGTAGGTATAGGGCGTGTAATTGTCCTGCGTGATCTTGGAGCTGTTGGAGGTTGCGGCGAAGTGCAGCACCTTGTGCTCGTGGACGATCTCCTGCACCGCCAGCGCCACCGCGCTCGAATACGTGCCGAAGATCGCATCCACCTTGTCGTTCAGGATCAGCGATTTCGCTTCGCGCGCGCCGACGTCGGGCTTGGTCTCGGTGTCGCGATATATCATCTCCACCTGCTGCTTGCCCAGCAGGCCGCCGCGCTTGTTGAGTTCGGCGATCGCGACCGGCAGTCCCTTGATGGCATGCGCCATGTAATTCGCACCGGTGCCGGTCGAGGGCAGCAGCACGCCGATCTTGTAAGGCGCGCCGGCCTGGGCGAGCGCGAACCGCGGCGTCAGGGTCAGCGCGCCTGCGGCGAGGCCGGAGAAGACGAAGTCGCGCCGGCTGAGTTTCAGGTGGTCGATCAATGCTTGCCAATTCTTTTCCTGCGCGCTCATCTTCAGTCTCCTCGAATGGTCGTGTTGGCTGGGGTTGCCGGAGCCGCCTGCGCAAATGGTTCCGGAAAGAACGGGGATGGACCTATGCTACGCCTGCGGCACCCGAATCGGTACGATCGCCCGGATCCCGGTTTGACGCCGATCAAGCGCGCAGCGTCCCGCGGCTGCCGCCGTCGTGCCCCCGGGTGGGGCGCGGTAGCCTTAAACTGCGTTGCAACCAATGGCCTGCGGTATCTTTCTCAAGAACCTCGTGTTGATGCAGCTGTACAGGTCATGAGCGACGCCGCCCCGCGCCTGGAAGCGCTGCTCGCCGCCGCCGCCGGGCGCCACGCCCCGCGCGAGGCGATCGCCGGCGCGCGAGTGCTCAGTTACGCCGAACTGCTGGCTGAAGCGAAGGCCGTGGCCGGCGCCCTGCGGCAGGCGGGCCTTGCGCGCGACGAGCCGTTGCACGTGCGCGTCTCGAACCACCCGTTGGATCTCGTCGCATTTCTCGGCGGCTGGCTCGCGGGCGGCGTGGTGGTGCCGGTGCATCGCAGCTCGCCCGCGCTCGCGGCCGCGCAGATCGCAGGCCGTACCCTCGCGCGCTTCGAGTGGGACGCGCTCGCCGCTTCGCCGCTCAAGCGCCTGGCGAACGACATTCCGCCGCGGCGCGAAATCCTGGAGGGCAGTGCGCTCGTGGTGTTTACCTCGGGTTCCTCGGGGGCGCCCAAGGGCGCGGTGCTGTCGCATCGCGCATTTGCCGGCAAGCTCGACGCTATCCAGTCGAAGCTTGGTTTCGGCGAGGACGAGCGCACGATGCTGGTGCTCAACGTCACCTTCAGCTTCGGCATCTGGGTGGCGCTGCTGACCTTGCTGCACGGCGGGCGGCTGCTGCCGGTCGAGAAGTTCGTGCCGGCGACCTTCCTCGAAGAGCTGCGCACCGAGGCGATCACGCGCGTCGGCGTGGTGCCCACAATGATGCGCGCGCTGATCCTCGATCAGCCAGCCGAGGCGCTTGGTCGATCCGGCCGAGCGCTCGCCGCGGCGGGCAGCCTGCGAACCGTGATGATCGGCGGCGAGTCGCTCGGCAAGGGGCTCGGCGACACGCTGCGTGAACTCTACGCACCGGCCGAACTCATCGACATTTACGGATTGACGGAAACCTCGACCTGCGATTTCTTCCTGATGCCGCAGGACGCCGCGCGCTACGCCGGCTGCATCGGCCGGCCTTCCCCGGGGGTCGAGTTTCGCATTCGCGGCGATGACGGCAGCGCGGTGGCGCCAGGATCGGTGGGCGAGCTTTGCATCGCGAGTCCTTTTCTGATGAACGGCTACCTCGGGCAGCCCGAGTTGAGCCCGATCGATGCCGAGGGCTGGCTCGCCACCGGAGATCTGGCGCGCGAGCGCGATTCCGGCGTGGTCGAGATCGCCGGCCGCAGGAAGGAGCTGATCGTGCGCGGCGGCAACAAGATCGCGCCGCAGGAAATCGAGTTTGCCTTGAGCGCACACCCCAAGGTGGCGGCGGCGCTCGCCGTGGGCCGGCCCGACGCCCGCCTCGGGCAGCGCATCCACGCGCTGGTGGTGCCGCGCGACCCGAGCCTGAACGCAGATGAGCTGCGCGCCTTCCTGCGCGAGCGCCTCGACAAGTTCAAGCAGCCCGACGCGTTCTATTTCTCGCGCGAGCTGCCTGCCGGGCGCACCGGCAAGGCCGACCGCGGTCGCTTCGCGGCAATGCTCGAGGCGGGCGAGCTCTCGCCTGCCCAGGCACGCGCCCATCTAGAATAAGGAAGCCCTTTCCATGAGCGAGTTCCAGAACATCCGCGTATCGAGCGAGGCGGGCGTCGCGCAGCTGCAGCTGCACCGCCCCGAGCGGATCAACGCGCTCAACAAGGCGATGCTCATCGAGATCAACGCGGCGCTCGACGCGCTCGAGGCCGACGCCGCGGTGCGCGTGATCGTCCTTTCGGGCGCGGGGCGCGGATTTTCTTCCGGCTTCGACCTCAAGGAGCAGATGGAGCGCCGGCCTGAAGGCGCCACGGTGTGGCGCGAAGTGCTCGACCTCGATTTCTCGACCACCCTGCGGTTCTGGGACTCGCCCAAGCCGACCATCGCCGCAATCCACGGCGCCTGCATGGCGGGCGCTTTCGAGATGGCGCTCGCCTGCGACCTGTCCGTGTGCTCGCGCGACGCGGTGTTCGGCGAGCCGGAGCTGAAATTCGGCGCGGGCATCGTCACGCTGCTCCTGCCCTGGATGGTGGGTCCGAAGGCCGCCAAAGACATCATCCTTACGGGCGATGATTCGGTGAACGCCGAGCGCGCGCTCGCGCTCGGCATCGTCAGCCGCGTGGTGCCCGAGGGCGAGCACCTCAGCACGGCGCTGCGCCTCGCGCGCCAGATGGCGGTGATCGACCCGGACCTGGTGCGCGACACCAAGAAGGCGCTCAACCGCAGCTTCGAGATCCAGGGCATGCGCGCGGCGCTCGACACCGCGCTCGATATCGACCATGCCATCGAGTCGCACGGCTCGCCCGACAAGCGCCGCTTCATGGACATCGCGCGCGAGCAGGGGCTGAAGGCCGCGCTCGCCTGGCGCGAGGCGCGCTTCAAAGTCTAGCTGACTGAAAGGAACCACCACCCATGACCACTCCCCTCACCGGCGGCTGCATGTGCGGCGCCATTCGCTACACCATCAGCGTCCCGATCACGGAATTGCGCGCCTGCCATTGCACGGCCTGCCAGAAGGCCTCGGGGGCCGCGGGTAGCGTCAACGCGGTGATCCCGGCGACCGCCTTCAAGTTGACCCAGGGTACGCTGAAGCGCTACGACTCCATCGCCGACAGCGGCCGCACGCTGTACCGCTGCTTCTGCGGCGATTGCGGCTCGCCCATCTACAGCCAGCGCGCCACGGCGCTCGACACGCTCGTGGTGCGGGCCGGTTCGCTGGATGAGGCGGGGGACATGAAAATCACTGCCAACATCTGGACGCGCAGCGCGCGGCCCTGGGCGTACATCGATCCGGCGAGCAAGCAGTGGCCCGGGCAACCCGACGCGCCGGCGGCGCAAAAATAGGGAGGAGCAGATGGCCGAACCCCAGATGGTGGATCCGCACGACCCGGTGATGACCGGAGAAAATTCCTTCATCCGGCTTTCGAATGACGGCGGCAAGACGCTCGCAGAGCGCGTCAGCCACTGGCGCGTGCTGTGGTCGCCCGCCGGGCAGGGACACGCGCTGTTCATCGAGAGCACGCTCACCGGCAAGGGCCCGCGCCTCTACGCCGACAACGCGGGCATGGCGCGCTACTTGCAGCGCATGATCGAGACCCTGCTCTACCAGGAATTCGCCGACCAGAAGCTGCCGGTGATCGATGCCCAGTTCGAGCGCACGGGCAACGCCCTGAGCACCGTCGAGGAACGCATCGTGTCGCGCGATGAGGAGATCATCCTCAGCTGGTGGGACCTGATGCCGCCCTACGTCCTTACCATGCCGCCCGGCGCCATGAACCGCCCGCTCGGCGTCTACAGCACCTTCCTCCCCGCGCGCAGCGCGCAGCTCTCGGTCAATGGCGCAGCCGCCACCGCCAAGGTATTTCCGCAGGAGCGCTTCGGCAAGGCGTCGTCGAGCTGCTGCCTGGCGTGGTCGGAGACCTGGACCAGACCAAAAGGGGAAAAAACATGACCGCCCTGTTCATCGTACGCGCCGTGGTCGTGGATGCGGCTGCGAAGGACGCCTTCGACCGCTGGTACCAGGACGAGCACCTGCCGGACGCGGTGAAGGCATTCAAGTCGCGCCGCGCCTGGCGCGGCTGGAGCGACATGGACGCTTCGGTGCATTACGCCTTCTACGAGTTCGACGACGTGGCGCGCGCCCGCGCCATTCCGGGCTCCGCTGCGATCAAGAGCCTGATTGCGGAGTTCGACCGCGCCTGGGGCGACAAGGTCACGCGCAGCCGCGAAATCGTGGATTGCATCCAGACCATCAGCGGCTGAGGCGACCCGTGGCCTGGGACCTCCTTGTCAAGAACGGCTTGCTGATCGATGGCACCGGCGCGCCGGCGCGGCGCGCCGATGTTGCGATCGCCGGCGGGCGCATCGTGGAGATCGGCAAGGTGGCGGACGGCGCGACGCGCGTGATCGACGCCGGGGGCCTGGCGGTGGCGCCCGGCTTCATCGATCCGCATACGCACTACGATGCGCAGATCTGCTGGGACGGCGCGCTCACGCCTTCGTCCTGGCACGGCGTGACCTCGGTGGTGTTGGGCAACTGCGGCGTGGGCATCGCGCCCTGCCGGCCCGCGACGCGCGAGATCGCGATGCGCGACCTGGTGAACGTGGAGGCGATTCCGTTCGAGGTGCTCGAGCAGGGCATCACCTGGGACTGGGAAACCTTTCCGCAATACATGCACGCCGCTGCGCAGAGAAAGCCGGCGCTCAACCTCGCCTTCCTCGCGCCGCTGACGCCATTCCGGCACTACGTCATGGGCGAAGCGTCGATGGAGCGCGCCGCGAGCACTGAGGAGACGGCGAAGATCAAATCCTTGCTCGGCGAGGCGATGGACGCGGGCGCGTTCGGTTTCTCGAGCACGCTGCTCAACCAGCACATGGGCTTCGCCGGCCGGCCGCTCGCCTGCCGCAATGCCAGCCGCGACGAGCTTAAGGCGTACTGCAATGCGCTGAAAGAACGCGGCAAGGGCGCGATCGAGATCGCGATGACCAAGCAGATCGGGGTGATGGACGACCCGGAACTCGAGTTGCTCGATTTCATGCTCGGCGAAAGCGGACGGCCGATCACGTTCATCGCCATGTTCGACCGCGACGACATTTCCGAGGCCGTGCGCACCTCGTTGCGCAAGGCCGCGCCGATGATTGCGCGCGGCGCTCGGCCGCAGACCTCGCCGCTGCCGCTCACGCGCGAGATCAATATGCGCAATCCGTTTTCCTTCGCCGGCTTCCCGTCGTGGAAGCGCGTGTTCGAGGACAAGTCCAAGGCGGCGCAGGCCGCGGTATACCGCGACCCCGCGTTCCGCGCCCGGTTCCGCGAAGACCTGAAGCGCCCGGCGGGCTTCGGCAACTGGGAGCGCATCACGGTGCATGAGGTGAAGTCCGCGGCGCTGAAGTCCCTGGAGGGGCAGACCGTGGCCGAGGTCGCGGCGGCGCAGGGCAAGGACGGCGTCGACGCCTTCCTCGACCTCACTCTCGCCGACGACCTGGAAAATGAGTTCACCATGACCTCGTTCAACAATCGGCCCGACCGCATGGCCGAGATCCTCAAAAACCCGGCCATGCTGCTCGGCCTGGGCGACGGCGGCGCGCACCTCGACATGCTGTGCGACTCGGGGTACCCGACCTACGTGCTCGGCACCTGGGTGCGCGAGCGAAATGTTCTGGCGCTGGAACACGCGGTGCAGCGCATGACCTCCGATCCCGCGGATTTCTTCGGCATCAAGGACCGCGGCAGGCTTAGAGCGGGCCTGGCCGCCGACCTTGCGATCTTCGATCCGGCCACGGTGGGCTCGGTCGGTCGCCCCGAGCGGCGCTACGACCTTCCTGGCGGGGCGAAGCGCATGGTGATGCGCTCGCAGGGCATCGAGTACACGGTCGTGAACGGCGTGGTGACGTGGGAGAAGGGCGCGCTCACCGGGGCCGCTGCGGGAAGCGTGCTGCGCTCCTGAAATTTGATGACCTGGATCAAACGAACGCACTTTGGCCATTGACGCTGTGCGCTGCGGTGCTAACTTGGAGGCGGATCAGCGAGGGCAGCCGGAAACTCCGGCCGCAGTAGCGAGATTCCCGGCGACCGTCGGGATAGCGCCCCTCGGCAGTGGGTCCAGGCGCGGAAATTCGCGCACTAGAGAGCGCCTACAAAGCGCTGCCCGTCGACTCGGGCTACGGGCCCCGCTCAATGCGGGGCCTTTCATTTAGGTCGCGTTGTGGCGTCGCGCCCGCTCGGCAAACTCCCGGTACCCCATGAAGTCCTCGAATGCGGCCACGCGCTCACGGTAGCCGGCGACGGCGTTCGCATCCCGCGTCATCTTGAATGTGGATAGCGCACGCCCGAGCGCGTCGAACGCGACGAGCGTGGAGAACCCGTAGTAGAGGACGATCGAAGCTCCAGCGCGCTCTTCGTCGGCAAGCGTTGCGCCGGGCATGTCGACGATCATCGCGGGCTTCGCCACGCGTCGCCGCACCTCGGCGAGCTGCGCCGGATTGACCATCGTCGGGAACACCAGGTCGGCGCCCGCCTCGGCGTAAGCCGCAAGGCGCCGGATCGTGTCTTCCAGATCGCCCGCGACCCAGTTCGCGTCCGAGCGCGCGACGATGAGGAAATCCTTGCCCGTGCGCGCTTCCACCGCGGCGCGGATGCGCGCCGCCATTTCTTCGAGGGGCCGCAGCGTTTGCGGCGCGTCGGTGTGCTTGCCGGGGCCGCTGTGATCCTCGATGTGGATCGCGGCGACGCCCGCCTGCTCGAAGGCCTGCACGGTACGCCACATGTTCGCCGGGTCATTGAAGCCCCCTTCGGCGTCGGCGATCACTGGCACGCTGACCGCATTGACGAGGGTGCGCGCCTGCGCGACCAACTCGTCAAGTGTCAGGAGCCCCGTGTCCGGGAGGCCAAAGCGGCTCGCCGCCGTGGCGTAGCTGCCGATATAGACACACTCGAAGCCGTGCGCCTCGATCAGCTTTGCGGAGAGCGCGTCCGTGGCACCGAGGGCGGCGAGAGTCTTGCCGCTGTCAATGTGTGAGCGCAGGCGGGCGCGGCGCTCCGAAACCGACGCTGCAGCTGGCATCGCCCTGCTCCATGAAGAAAACGCCAGTTTATCCGGGGAACCTGCCGCTCACTTCTTTATCGCCAACACGCCATCGCCATTCACTTCCGCGACAAACCCGGCGTGGCGCAAGCGTTTTGCCACTTCGTTGGGCACGTCGCGCCCGCTGGTCAGTTTGTTCGGTGCGCCCGTGTAATGAAACAGCTTGCCCTTGCGCCTGAGCACCCGGGCCAACTGGTCGTAGAACACTTGCGAGTAAAGTTCTCCGGCGATGCCGAAGCGCGGCGGATCATGGAGAATCGCGTCGACCGAACCGCCGGGCAGCGCGACGATCTGTTCGGCAACGTCGCCCTCGGCTAGCGTCAATCCATCGCCAGCCGCGGGCGACCAGGGGTTGAGGCTGCGCAGCCAGATCACGTCGGCGTTCTTCTCGTAGGATAGCACCTGCTTCGCCCCGCCCCGCAGGCACCAGGCGGCGAAATAGCCCAGGCCCCCGCAGGTGTCCAGAATCACCTTGCCGCGCGGTTCGATCAAGCCGACTTTGCGCTCGGCGTCCGCATAGGGGGAAACACGCGCCGTGGGCAACATTTTTATGCCATCGATCTCGAACGTCGGTGGCCCCCACTTCGTCGGCACCAGCTTGATCAGCGATGTCGTGAAGCGTGCCACCGGCTGAAAGGCCCCGCCGACCCAGTGGTAAATGGTTCTGTCCTTGCAGGTTTCCAGATAGGGGAATCTTTGGCCTTGCCAGATCCACTCCGCCGCTTCCACCCCGACAGTCGTTCGCGATCGTTCGAGGTCCAGCGAGCACTCGAGCGTGCGCGACCCGCTGCGCGCGCCTGCGCGCAAGGTTTCGTGCACTGCTTGCGTGAGTAACGGACCGATCACGCTTTAGCCCGCCATGACCGTTGGGGCAAAGCCTGCGCTAGGCAGGGATCGCCGGGGTGTTCTCCGGTACGAAGAAATCCGGCAGGAACTTCGTCGCCCCGGGCACCGCCGCGTAGATCGAAAAATCGCGTACGCCGGCTGCGTGCAGCACCAGGTCGTCGATGCAGAAGTTGCCGGTGAATTCGCGGCTCGGCTTGCAAAGGATCGCATGCGCCGCGTCGGCCATGATGTCCGGCTTGCGCGATTGCTTCATCATCGCCTCGCCGCCGAGCATGTTGACCGCGGCCGTGGCGATGGTGGTGCGCGGCCAGAGCGCGTTGGCGGCGATGCCGTCCTTCCTGAATTCCTCGGCCCAGGCGAGCGTGCACAGGCTCATGCCGTACTTGGCGATGGTGTAGGCGACGTGCGGCGCAAACCACTTCGCCGACAGGTCGAGCGGCGGGCTCAGGGTCAGGATGTGCGGATTGCGCGATTTCTTCAGGTGCGGGATGCAGCTGCGCCCCGTCAGGTAAGTGCCGCGCGCGTTGACGCCGTTCATCAGGTCGTAGCGCTTCATGTCGCAGGCGAGCGTGCCGGTGAGCTGAATGGCGCTGGCGTTGTTCACCAGGATGTCGATGCCGCCGAAGATCGCGACCGCCTTTTCGACCGCCGCCAGGACCTGCGCCTCTTCGCGGATGTCGCACTGCACGCCCAGCCCCTTGCCGCCGGCTTTCTCGATGTCTGCCACCGCGGTGTGGATGGTGCCCGGCAACTTCGGGTGCGGCTCGCTGGTCTTGGCGGCGATCACGACGTTGGCGCCGTCGCGCGCCGCGCGCACCGCGATGGCGAGGCCGATGCCGCGGCTGCCGCCGGTGATGAACAGGGTCTTTCCTTTGAGGCTCATGGGGTCTCCTTATGGGGTGTTGCTGAACGACGGGAGGCGACGCCGCGTCACTCTCCGGTAAACCGCGGTTTACGCTTCTCGACGAAGGCGCGCGCGCCCTCGAGCCCGTCGCGGCTCGACGCGCTCTCGGCAATGGAGCGTGTCTCGCGCTCCATCTGCGACTCGAGGCTGTCGGTGGGCGCCATGTTGAGCAGCTTCTTGATGCCGCCGTGCGCGCGCGTCGGGCCCTGCGCGAGCTCGAGCGCGAGCTTCTTCGCTTCGGCCATCAGCTCGGCGCCCGGCACCACGCGGTTGACGATGCCCCAATCGAGCGCCTCCTTGGCAGAGAGCGTGCGGTTGGTGAGGAAGATCTCCATGGCGCGGCGCCGTCCGAGGAGGCGCGACAGGAAGTAGGTCGAGCTGCCGTCGGGCGTAAAGCCGATGTGCGTGTACGCGCTGGTGAACTTGGCGTGCTCAGCGGCGATGCCGAGGTCGCAGGCGAGCGCGAGGCCGAGGCCGCCGCCGGCGACCACGCCGTTGTAGGCGCCGATGAGCGGCGCGCGCATCCAGGCGAAGCGCGAGATCGCGGTGTGCAGCGCGCCGGTCATCTCCTTCACCAGCAGCTCGATGCGCTCGCTATTGGCGGCGAAATCGGCCACGTCGCCCCCTGCGCAGAACGCCTTCTCGCCCGCGCCGGTGAGCACCGCGGCGCGCACCGACTTGTCCGAGCCGCAGCGGTTGGCGATGTCGCACAGCTCTTGCACCGCCTTCAGGTTGATCGCGTTGTAGGCCTTGGGGCGGTTGAGCGTGATCCAGGCGACGTGGTCCTGGATGTCGAAGTCGATCATTTCGTACTCCATGGCATGCTCCCTTTCGCTCAGGCGGCGAGCGCCTCGTCTACGAACGCGAGCCGGTCCTGGCCCCAGAACATCTCCTGGCCGACGAAGAACGTCGGCGCGCCGAACGCGCCACGCGCCACCGCCTCGTCGGTGTTCGCCTTCAGGCGGTCCTTGACCTCCTGCTCGCCGGTCAGCGCAAGCATCTCCATCGCGTCGAAGCCCGCTTGCTTCAGCACCGCGCCGACCTCGGCCGGCTCGTTCAGGTTGCGTGGCTTGACCCACATGGCATCGAACATCGCCGCGACGTACTTCGGGAAATCCTGCGGGCGCTTCAACTGCAGGCCGGCCGCGCCGCGCATCAGCGTGAGCGTGTTGACCGGAAAGCCCGGATTCATCTCGAAGGGCACGCCGTAGCGCCGCGCCCAGCGCCCGAGATCCTGGAACATCCAGCGGCCCTTCGGCGCGATGCTGACTGGGCTCGCGCTGTTGATCGCCTTGAACACGCCGCCGAGCAAAAACGGCCGCCACACGATCTCGGCCTTGCGCGCCGCGGCGATCTTCGGCAGCTGCGTATAGGCGAGGTAGGTCGCCGGGCTGCCGAAGTCGAAGAAGAATTCCACTTTCTTGCTCATCGCCACCTCCTTCACCATGTTTCCATCCGCGGGCGCAGGTCGAGCTCGTGCGTCCATGCGTTTCTGGGCTGGCGGTGCAGCTGCCACTGTAGCAGGGGCCGCGGCTAGAATCTGCCTCTGAACCCGATTCACGAGGATCCCATGGCCACCCACCTGAAGCGCCGCATCGCCCAGACCATCACCGACGAGATCGACCAGAAGGTGCGCCAGACTGTCGAGGGCATCCTCGGTGCCGTGAAACTGCGCGGCGACGCGGCGGTGCGCGAGTACTCCGAGCAGTTCGACAAATGGACGCCGAAGAAGCTGTCCAAGGCCGATATCGATGCCATCCTGGCGAAAGTCGCACCCGGAACGATCAGCGACATCAAGTTCGCGCAGGCGCAGATCCGCAATTTCGCCGAGCACCAGCGCGCCTCGATCCGCGACATCGAAGTCGAGACGCTGCCCGGCGTGAAGCTCGGGCACAAGAACATTCCGGTCGAGTCGGTCGGCTGCTACGTACCCGGCGGCCGCTACCCGATGGTGGCCTCGGCGCACATGAGCATCGTCACCGCGCGCACCGCCGGGGTGAAGCGCATCATCGCCTGCACGCCGCCCAACCAGGGCGAGCCGCACGCCGAGACGATCGCTGCGATGGTGCTCGGCGGCGCCGATGAGATTCATGTCATCGGCGGCGTGCAGGCCATTGCCGCGATGGCGCTCGGCACCCAGTCCATCCAGCCGGTGGACATGCTCTGCGGCCCCGGCAACGCGTACGTGGCGGAAGCCAAGCGCCAGCTCTTCGGCAAGGTAGGCATCGATCTTTTCGCGGGCCCCACCGAGATTCTGGTCGTGGCGGACGACTCTGCCGACGTGGAGATGATCGCCGTCGATCTCCTCGGCCAGGCCGAGCATGGCCCCACCAGCCCTGCCATTTGCATCACGACATCGAAAAAGATCGCGGAATCGCTGCCGGCGGAAATCGAGCGCCAGCTGAAGGTTCTGCCAACAGCGGATGTCGCCGGCATCGCCTGGCGCGACTACGGCGAGATCATCCTGGTGGATTCGCTGGATGAAGCGGTGAAGGAAGCCGATCGCGTTGCCGCCGAGCACGTCGAGATCCTGACGAAGAATCCGCGCTACTTCCTCGAGCGCATGAGGAACTACGGCGCGCTGTTTCTAGGGCCGGAGACCAACGTGTCCTACGGCGACAAGGTGATCGGCACCAACCACACCCTGCCCACGCTCGGCGCGGCGCGCTACACGGGGGGGCTGTGGGTCGGCAAGTTCCTGAAGACCTGCACCTACCAAGAGGTGACGCGCGAGGCGAGCGTCAAGGTCGGCGAGTACTGCTCGCGGCTGTGCGCCATCGAGCGCTTCTGGGGCCACAAGGAGCAGGCCGACCTGCGCCTGCGGCGCTATGGCGGGCAGAACGTCGGCCTGGGCGCCAAATGAGCGACATCCCGGCGCGCTTTCGCCTCGACGGCCGTACCGCCCTCGTCACTGGCGCGGGGCGCGGCATCGGTCGCGCCTGCGCGCTTGCTCTGGCGCAAGCCGGCGCCGAGGTCTGGCTCATGGCGCGCACGCGCGGCGAAATCGAGCAGGCCGCCGATGAGATCCGCGCCGCGGGCAGCAAGGCGCACACGGTGGTCTGCGACGTTACCGAGACGCAGGCGATGCGCAACGCGATCGCGGCGATCCCCGTGCTCGACGTCCTCGTCAATAACGCCGGCTTCAACATCCCGGAGCCCTTCGTCGAAGTGAGCGAAGAGCACCTGGACCAGCTCCTCGCGCTCAACGTGCGCGCCGCTTTCCTGGTTGCCCAGGCCGCAGCGCAGAAGATGCTCGAATCACCCGAGCGCAAGAGCCGCGGTGGCGCGATCCTGCACATGTCCTCGCAGATGGGCCACGTCGGCGCTCCCAACCGCACCGTCTACTGCCTTACCAAGCATGCCCTCGAAGGTCTCAGCAAGGCCATGGCGCTCGAATTCGCCACGCACGGCATCCGCGTGCTCTCCATCGCCCCCACGTTCGTCGAGACGCCGCTGTACCGGAAGATGGCGGAGCGCCCCGAGTTCGCCGACTGGGTGCGCGACCGCATCCCCATGGGACGGGTGGGTCAGGCGGAGGAGGTGGCGGCGGCCGTGGTGTTCGCGGCGTCGCCGGGGGCTTCGCTCATGACGGGCACGAGCCTGACCGTCGACGGTGGCTGGACCGCGCAGTAGCGCGGCTATTTCTTGCCGAGTTTCTCCGCGAAGAAGGCCAGTGCCTTGCGCCAGGCATCCTCGCTCGCCTCTGGTCGATAGCGCTCGGGATTGTTGAACGACTGGAAGGCGTGCCCGGCGCCGTCGTAGCGGTGAAAGACATGCTCGATCTGCGCCCTGGTCAGCGCGGCGTCGTAGTCGTCGACGTCCGCGGGCGTCGGATTGGTGTCCTCGTTGCCGAAAAAACCGATCACCGGGCAACGGATAGCGGGTGCGAGGTCGATCGCCGGCGGATTGCCTGCGCCCATGACGAGCTTCACGCGCCCGCCGTAGAAGATCGCCGCAGCCCTGTAGCGCGGGTTGGTGCAGGCGCCGAGCCACGCCACGCGTCCGCCCCAGCAGTGGCCGGCGATGCCGATGCGCGCCGGGTCGACGCCCGGCTGCGTGGCGAGCAGCTCGAACGCGGCGTCCAGGTCGAGCTGCGTCCAGTCGTCGCGGAACTCGGCGCGCTTCAGCTCGATGTCGGCGCTCTTCGGCCACCAGTGGAAGATGAAGGGCACGGCGACGTAATAGCCGTTCGCACAGTAGCGCTCGGCGGTCTTCAGCGTCACGACGTCGTTCTCCACGCCGGTGTGGCCGACGGGAATGTGCTGGCAGAGGACGAGCCCCGGATGCGGTCCCGCCCCCACAGGCGCGAACAGGAACACCTCCATCGGGCTGCCGCGGACGGCGACGGTTTCGACGCGCGGCGTCATGGCTTCTTCTCGAAACCGCGCACCAGGTCGGCGCGCCCTTTTGCCGCCTGCTGCAGCAGCGAAAAGTCCGACCCGGAGAGGATCAGCTGCACGCCCATGGCGATGTGCCGCTCGAGCAGCTCCTTCGTGTACATGCCGCCCATGCCGGCGAACTTGCCATGCTTCCGGCACGCGGCGATGACCTTCTTGTAGGCCTCCGCCACGCGCGGGTCGTCGAACTGCCCGGGAATGCCCATCTCGAAGCACAGATCGTTCGTGCCGATGAGGAGCGCGTCGATGCCCTTCATTGCGGCGATCGCCTCGCAGTTCTCGATGCCTTTGGGCGATTCGAGCATGACGACGACGAGCGTCTCCTCGTTGACGATGCGCGCCGCCTCGCCCACGGGCATCGCGGCGAAGCCGAGCTGCTGCAGGCCGCCGCCCATGGAGCGATGGCCGATGGGCGGGAAGCGGCAATGGTCGGCGATGCGCTTGGCCTCCAACTCGCTGTCGACGTGCGGCACGACGACGCCCTGCGCGCCGTTGTCGAGCATGCGCGAGGCGAGCCAATGCTCCTTTCCCGCGACGCGCACCACCGGCGTGATACCGATGGCCAGCGCAGCGGACGCGATCTGCGCGGCGGTGTCGGTGCCCATCGAATTGTGCTCGCAGTCGATGAACATCCAGTCGAAGCCCGCGGTCTTCAGGATCTGGCCGATGTCGACGGTGCGTGCCTGGCGCAGGCCCAGGCCGATGGCCAGCTTGCCCGCGCGCAGCTGGCGCAGGGCGTGATTGGGGACGGTGCTCATGCGTTTCTCCTTGCGGTTCTCAATGTGCCGACTATAGCGCCGATGCCCGGCCGCCATGTGAGAATGCTTTCTCATCCCCAATTCCAGAGGAGATCCCGATGGCCAAGGCCTACATGGTTGTGACCTACCGTTCGCTCAGCAACCCCGCGGCGCTCGACGCCTACGCGAAACTCGCGGGGCCGGCGGTGCAGGCGCAAGGCGGACGCTTTCTCGTGCGCGGCATGCCCGCCAAGACTTATGAGGCGGGCATGAAGGAGCGTACCGTGGTTGTCGAGTTCGACAGCATGGAAAAGGCGATGGCGGCCTACGAAGGGCCGGCCTACAGGAAAGCGCTCGACGCTTTGGGCAAGAACGCCGCGGTGCGCGACATGCGCCTCGTCGAGGGCGTGGCCTGAGCGCTCGCTAGACCCCGCCTTGCCGCTGCCGCGCCGCGCCCTGAGCCTGGGCATCATCGCCCTCACGCTCGCGCTCGCCTACGGCGTCTGGTACTCGTACAGCGTCGTGCTGGTCGCGTTGCTGCGCGAATTCGGCTGGAGCCGCTCGGTGCTGGCTGGGGCGTTTTCTGTCTTCACCCTGGTGCACGGCGGAATCAATCCGCTCATCGGCGCCCTGTGCGACCGCCTGCGGCCAATGCGGCTGATGGCGGGCGGCGGCGTCGCGCTCGGCCTCGCGTTGTGGGCCGACAGCTACATCTCGTCCCCGTGGCAGCTCTATCTCGGCTTCGGCGTGCTCACCGCGATCGCCGTGGCGGCGGCCGGCTGGGTGCCGGCGCTTGTGCAGGTGCAGCGCGACTTCCAGGACAAGCTCGGACTCGCACTCGGCATCGTCAGCTCGGGCGTGGGCGTCGGCATGCTGCTGGTGGTGCCGCTTACGCAGCTGCTCATCGACGCCTACGGCTGGCGCACGGCGTTCCGCGTGCTCGCCGCGATCTGCGTCCTGTGGATCCTGCCGTCCTCGATCTTCCTCCATCGCCAGGCGCCTGCGCACCGGCCGGCGCCGCCGCCCGCCGGCGCGATCGAAAAGCCGTCGTCCACCACTACGCTGGCGCAGGCCATGCGCGGCGCGCCCTTCTGGCTGATGCTGGCGGCGTTCTTCTTCGGCAACATGTGCTCGCAGACGCTGCATGTGCACCAGGTGGCTTACCTCGTCGACCACGGGGTTACCGCGCTGGTCGCAGCCTCGGTGGTCGGCGTCGTGGGCTTGTCCAGCATCGTCGGCAAGACCGGTGGCGGCTGGCTTTCGGACCGGGTCGACCGTGAGTTGGTGTATGTCGCGGGCATCGCCGTCATGGTGGCCGCGGTGGCGGCGCTCGCCGCGCTCGCCGCCGCGCCCGCGCGCTGGGCGGTCTACGGCTATGCGGTGCTCCTCGGCGTCGGCTACTCGGCCACTGCGTCGCTCACGCCGGCAATGGTGAGCGACCGCTTCGGCGGCCCGCACTTCGGCACTATCGTCGGCGTGGGACTGATGGGCGCGGCGGTGGGCAGCGCCCTCGGACCGTGGATGGCGGGCTATCTTTTCGACCATACGGGAAGCTACATGCTTGCGTTCGCGATCGCCGCCGGCTGTGGCGTCGCGGCGGGCACGGCCGCCTGGCGTGCGCGGGTGCTGCGCCTGCGCGCGGCCTAAGACGCGGCGGCCTTGCCCTTTGCTTCCAGCGCCTCCCAGCGCTCCAGCTTGTCCATCAGCAGCGTCTCGATTTCGCCACTACGCTTCTGGTCGGCGCGCAACGCTTGCGGCGGCTGCCTGAAATACTCCGGCGCGGTCATCTTCTTCGCGAGCGCCTGCTGCTCGGCTTCGAGCGCTTCGATCTCACCGGGCAGGGATTCGAGCGCGCGCGCTTCCTTGTAGCTGAGCTTCACCCGTTCCTTGGCCCGCACCGCCGCCTTCGACGCCGCCTTTTCCTCGGTCACCAACGCGGGGCGCTGGCGCACCCAGTCGCTGTAGCCGCCGACGTACTCCTTCCAGAGCCCGCCACCTTCAGCCGCGAGCGTCTGCGTCACGACGTTGTCGAGGAACGCGCGGTCGTGGCTCACCAGCAGCAAGGTGCCGTCGTAATCCTGCAGCGCTGCCTCCAGCAATTCGAGCGACTCGATGTCCAGGTCGTTCGTGGGCTCGTCCAGCACCAGCACGTTCGCGGGTTTCGCGAACAGGCGCGCGAGCAGCAGGCGGTTGCGTTCCCCGCCCGAGAGCATGCGTACCGGCGACTGCGCGCGGCGCGGCGGGAAAAGGAAATCGCCGAGGTAGCTCATGACGTGCTTGCGCCCGCCGGAGAGTTCGACCCAGTCCGAGCCCGGGCTGATGGTCTCGGCGACCGTCTTTTCCGGGTCGAGCGCCTCGCGCATCTGGTCGAAGTAGGCGGGCTGGACGTTGGTGCCGAGGCGCACGCTGCCCGAATCCGGCTGCAGCGTGCCGAGGATCAGCTTGATGAGCGTGGTCTTGCCCGCGCCGTTGGCGCCGATCAAACCCAGGCGGTCGCCCCGGCTGATGAGGAGATTGAGATCCTTGACGATGGGCCGCCCGGCAAAGCCCTTCGACACCTCCTTCAGTTCCGCCACCAGCTTGCCGGAGCGCTGCCCGGCGGCAAGCGAAAGCTTCACCGAGCCGAAGCGCTCGCGCCGCGAAGCGCGCTCTTCGCGCAGGCGCTCCAAGCGCAGCAGGCGGCCTTCGTTGCGTGTGCGCCGCGCTTCCACCCCTTTTCGGATCCAGACCTCTTCCTCGGCCCAGAACTTGTCGAACTTGCGCTGCGCCGCGGCTTCGGCGGCGAGCTCGTTCGCCTTCACCCCCTCGTAGGCGGAGTAATTGCCCGGGTAGGAGCGCAGCATGCCACGGTCCAGTTCGAGGATGCGCGTGCAGACACGGTCGAGGAAGGCGCGGTCGTGGGTGACGACGATCGCCGCCTGCTGCCGCAGGAGCAGGGTCTCGAGCTGCTCGATGCCGGAAATGTCGAGGTGGTTGGTCGGCTCATCGAGCAACAGCAGGTCCGGCTGCAGGGCGAACGCCAAGGCCAGCGCTGCGCGCTTGCCCTCGCCGCCGGAGGCTGCCTCCGGGGAAAGCCCCTCGTCCAGACCGAAGCGGTGCAGAAACTCGGTCAGCCGCGCTTCCACCTGCCAGCGCTCGCGCTCGTCGTGGATCGAGGGTATGTGCCCGCGCAACAGGAGGCTCGCGCGAAGCGTGGGTGCGTGCGGGAGCTTGGGCTCCTGCTCGACGGACGACAGCCGCAGGCTCTCGCTCTTTCTCAGCTCGCCGTCGTCCAGTGTCGCCTTGCCAGTAATGACGGCGAGCAGCGAAGACTTGCCGGTGCCGTTGCGGCCGATGAGGCCGATGCGCTCGCCCGAATCCATCGAGAACGCGGCGCGGTCGAGGAGCGGGAAATCGCCGTAGGAGAGCTGCGCGTCAAGAAGAGCGAGCAGTGGCATGGGGGCGCAAGTCTATAGCGTTCCCGGGACGGGCTTAGTATCCGGCCGATGAACCAGGCCGGCTTGCCGATCGTCACCAGCGCCTCCGGCGCCATATTTTCCTCGTGCCGCCGCTGGCGCACGCTACTCTGGCGCCGCTGGGACGAGGCTCGGCCCGTCGCCAACTTCGTCATGCTCAACCCGAGCACCGCGGACGAACGGGTGCTCGACCCGACCTGCGCACGGGCGCGGAACTACGCCGAACGCTGGGGCTACGGGGCGCTGCTGGTGACGAACGTGTTCGCCTGGCGCGCCACCGATCCGAGCGCCATGAAAGCGACCGGGGATCCGGTGGGCAAGGGCAATGACGGCGCGATACTGCGCGCGGCGCAGGAAGCGCGGCTCGTGGTCTGCGCCTGGGGAAACCACGCGCGGCACCGGGAGCGCTCCGGCGCCGTGCAGCGCCTGCTGCGCGGGGCCGGCATCGCGCTCCACGTGCTGCGCCTCAACGCCAGCGGCGAGCCGGCGCACCCGCTCTACCTGCCTGCTCGACTGCGTCCGCAGCCCTGGAAATGAGAAGCCCCGCGGGTGCGGGGCTTCTCCTTGCTGCGGCCTCCCTGGAGAGGCTCAGGCGGGCACCGGCTCCTTCGCGCCCGGGTCCATCCCGGGCTGCGCCGGCGCGGCCGGCTGCTTCGATTGCTTGAGCTTATCTTCGGCTTCCTTCATCGCCCGGCGCGCCTCTTCGGCGCGGCGCAGGGTGTACTCGACGTCATATTCCCAGCACATGGCGCACCTCCTTGCGGTGGACACGGCGCGACCATGCTACGCCCCGCCCATCAGCTTTTCAACAGCGCATCCAGGTGCTCGATGTCGTTGATCACGCGCCACTCGCGGGCGCCGGCGGCCTTCACGCGCTTTTTCCAGTCCTCCAGCCGCCCCAGGTAGCGCCGCGGGTCGATGTTGTCGGTATTCAACTTCACCACGTTCACCGCCACCACGCGGATATCCTTCAGGTCGATGGGGAAGCTGCGCACCGTGGCCTTGTCCAGCTCCTCCTGCATGTCGGAGAAGATGAGGATGGTCTTCTTGCCGGCCCCGGTTTCATTCAGGAACTCGGACCCCTGGATCAGGCCCCCGGTGATGTCGGTATTCACGCTGCCGCGCGCGGAACTGGTGAAGGCCTCGACCTTTTCCTTGAGCGCGCGCTTTTGCGCATTGGCCTGCGAGGGCCGGTTGTCGAATGTCGCTTTGGCGATGATGTCCTTCTCGCTGAAGCTGCGGCTGCGCACCCGCGCCACCGCCAGCGAATCGCCAGGCTGCAGGCTGCCGAGGAGGTAGTTGACGATGAGTTGGGCCCTGCCGATTTCCTGCGCGTACGTGCCCGAGGTATCCACCAGCAGGTATACCGCGTGCGCGTGGCTGCGCGGATCGGTGCAGCCCGCGGCATATGCCAGGCCGAGGAGCGGAACCGAAACGACGAAAGTTCGCCGTTTCATCGCCGCTCTCCTGCTTCGAAGCCGGTGGCGCGCGGCTTGCCCGCCGACCGGCTGGCCTTCACCCAGCGCTCCGCCAGCAGCGGCAGCACGATGGAGATGTCGTAGACCGTGATCAGGACGCGGCACAGCTGCCGGATGAAGGTGCCCGCGAGACGCAGCATCACCGCTACCGCGCGCGCGAGGACCACGAGCGCCGCGCCCCCTACAGTGCGCGCCGAGTTGATGAACGACTCGAGCGGGATGGCGATGAAGGCGAGCGCGAAGGGCAGGATGAAGCCCAGGAGCATCTGCCCCGCCGTCGGGATGCGCGTCAGCCATCCGTCCGCGACGACGGCCTGCGTCGCGGCGAGCGATTGCAGCAGCGCCTGCTTGTCGGCGATCAGCATGTCGCGCATCAGCGCAAGCGCGGCCTCGACCCCTGCCAGGGTGAGCAGCAGGATGAAGGAGGCCCACATCATGCGCTTGCGAAGCACCTCGCCGAGATTGTGGATGCGCGGGAAAAGATGCGTGATGTGCAGCGTTTCCATGAGGAACAGCCCCATGGTGGCCTCGACGAAGATGATCACCAGCGCGGCCACCTCGGAGGTGCGCAGCGAGCTCGTCAGGTAATCGCCCGCGCCCACCATCTCGGACATCGGCAGCGCGATCAGCTTGAAGTTGATGAGCGCGCCGCCGGCGGCGATCAACAGCACCAGCGCGGCGATGAAGAACTGCGTGAGCGCCGACACCGTCAGGGCGTGTTCGGCCTTGTCGGTCTTCTTCACGATCTGCTCGAACTTGTCCATCTGCGCGTCGATGACCGAGGCGCGTTCGGTCAGGCTGGTGATCTTGCTGTCGGTGCGCGCGAGCGTCTTGTCCAGCGAGCGCCAGAACGGCATGAAGCCGTCGAGAATCTTGTGGCGCGACTGGTAGGCGCGGCGGTACTCGGCGAGCGCCTTGTCGTGGATCACCACCACCGACTTCTGGATCTCCTCGAGGATGCGCTGCACCAATTCGTTGCCGTTGGATTTCACCTTGGCGACCGCGGCGATCGCCTCGACCCACTCGGGCGGCGGCGGCGGCACCTCGCCGCACTTCTTGTAATCCTCCTCGACGCGCGTGATTTCGCCAAGAAGCTTGCGTTGCAACGCCGGGTAGCCTTCGAGGTCGTGGCGCACCAGCGCCGCGACGCGCTCGAACTCGCGTGCGATCTGCTGGCCGGTTTCCTCGCGTCCCTGTGCGAGCAGCACGGCGCGGTTGCGCTCCTGCAGATTGCGCGCCGCCTCGAGCAGCCAGCGCGAACACATGCGCAAGGGTCCGCCGGCAAGCAGGCCGAGCGCGCGCAGGAGCCCGTGCACGGGCATGCGCGCCGCGTACAGGAACGGCATGGCGATCAGAAACAAAACCAGCGCGGACAGCGCTGCGTTACCGGGCCAGATCATCCAGAACGGAGAACCCGCCATACGGCACTCCTTTCGACTGCGTCGTGTTGCTCCCCCTACGCCGCGTAGTCTAGCGTAGTCGGGCTTGCCGCTTCCGGTACTATTTCTCGATTCCGAGGAGCTCGACCTCAAATATCAGCGTTGCATTGGGCGGAATCGCCCCACCGGCGCCGCGCGCGCCGTAGCCGAGGTTCGGCGGGATGGTCAGCACCCGGGTGCCGCCGACCTGCATGCCCTGCACGCCTTCGTCCCAGCCCTTGATGACCTGGCCGGCGCCGAGCGCGAAGCCGAACGGGTCGCCGCGGTCCTTGCTGGAATCGAACTTCTTGCCGCGCTCGCCGCCGAACAGCAGCCAGCCGGTGTAATGGACGGAGACGTCGTGGCCAGCCTGCGCCGCATCGCCGGCGCCGACGACCTTGTCTTCGTAGATGAGTCCGCTTGCAGTGGTGGTGGGCATGCGATCTTCTCCTTGGTTCAGACGCCCAGCTGTTCGACGGCCAGGTAGTTTCTGCGGTATTCCTCGAACGGCAGCGTGTCGGCCGCTTCGATGGCTTTCTGTTCGGCGATCGACGCCGCCGCCAGGCGCGCGAAGCGCTCCCCTTCCGCGCGGGGCAATGGCACAGTCGTGAGCGCCTGCCGGTGCCGACGCGAGCGCTCGAGGACGAAGGCCGTGTAGCTGTTGCCGAAGCCGTGCGCCATTTCGGCGAGCATGCGCGCCGAAGGCGCCGAGGCGGGATTTCTGAGCACCGCGTGCGCCGCGGCCAGCGCCTCGCCGTAGTGCGAGCCGCCGAACACCTCGTCCAGCCGCGCGGCGATGGGCGCGCACTCGGCGAGCACCTCGCCTGCCAAGTCGGGGAGCGGTGCCTTCGAGCCGTCGCGCTCGAGCTGCAGACCCGGCTCGCGCCCGCGAGTGGCGGCGAGCTGCTGGTTGCGCGCCAGGGCGCGGACTTCCTCGGGCGTGTCGGGCGGGCTCTCCGCCAAGAGACAATGCAGCAGGAAGAGGTCGAGGAAGCGCATGGTGCGTGCATGGATGCCGATCGGCTCGAAGGGATCGAGATCCATGAGACGCACCTCGACGTATTCGACGCCGCGCTCGCGCAGCGCGTGCAGGGGACGCTCGCCCTGGCGGATGCGGCGCTTGGGCCGGATCGTGCCGTAGAACTCGTTCTCGATCTGCAGCAGCGTGGTCGAGAGCTGGCGGTAGCTCTCGGGCGCGTCGCCCTTTGCCCCCGGCTCGCGGATGCCGACCTGCTCGTACGGCGGGTAGGGCTGGGTGAGCGCCCCTTGCAGGGAGCCGCCGTAGCTCTCCAGGCTATTGTAGCTAACGCACAGCAACGCCTGCGCTTCGCTCTGGTAACCGAGCCGCCCCATGCGCAGCGAAGTCGCCCAAGGCCGGTACAGGGTGTCATCGGCGAGCGCTTCGAGATCATGCGCACGGCCGGCAACGAAGCTCTTGCACACGGCGGGCGAGGCGCCGAACAGGTACAGCAGCAGCCAGGAGCACCGGCGGAAATTCCGGATCAGCGCGAAGTAGCCGTCGTTGCCGACGCCTGGCAGCGACCAGTTGTAATGCACGCCCGAGATGGTCTGCATGCGCCGCCCATAGCGCCACGACAGGCCATTGCGGTACACGGTCTTGGCCCGGCCGATGTTGGAGGTGCCGTAGCGCCCGATGGGAATCCTGTTCTCCTCTGGCAGCCCGCAAGGCATGCTCGCGGCCCACAGCAGTTCGTCGCCGATGTGGCGATAGACGTACTGGTGGATGCGCGTCACTTCCTCGATGCAGGCCTCTGGGCTGGCGTGTACGCCTGTGATCAGCTCGAGCTGTGACTCGCTGAAATCGGTGGTGATGCTCGGGTGCGAGAGCGCGGAGCCAAGCGCGGCGGCGTGCGCGGTACGCGCAAGCGCGCCGTCGGGCTGCGTGCGCAGCGACTCCTTTTCGATGCCGCGGCGCATGCCGCGCAGCGTGTCGCGCGACAAGGCGCTCAAGCGTTCCTGCAACATGGTTCCTTCGGGGGTTGCGCCGATGCTAACCCGGGTGCGCGGATAGTCCAAACGGGTCGCGCAGCGTCTGGCATCATATGGCATAGAGCCGCCGGCAGGCCGGTGCAGAACCCGTGCCGCGACGGGCGGTAGCTGTTCCGTTCGATCCGCAAATACGAGGAGGGTTTACAAGATGAATTCGCGACGCTGCACTATTTCCCTGGCCGTTGCCGCCGCCTGCGCGGCGCTCGCCGCGCCGGCATCCGCGCAGACGATCAACCTGAAGCTGCATCACTTTCTTCCGCCCAAGGCGCCGGCGCACACCAAGATGCTCGCGCCCTGGGCGTACGACGTGGAGAAGGCCTCCGGCGGCAAGGTCAAGATTGAGCTCTTCCCTGCGATGTCGCTCGGCGGCAAGCCGCCCGAACTGATCAATCAGGTGCGCGACGGCGTGGTGGACATCGTGTGGACGGTGAACGGCTACACCGCGGGCCTGTTCCCACGCTCGGAGGTGTTCGAGCTGCCCTTCGTGCATACCAATAATGCGACCGCGACCAACCTCGCGATGCGCGAAATGTTCAATAACGGCGCGATCTCCGAGGAGTTCAACAGCGTCAAGGTCATGTTCCTGCACGTGCATGCGGGCCAGGGCATCCAGATGGCCGAAAAGGAAGTCCACAAGCCTGACGACCTGAAGGGCCTCAAAATGCGCATCCCGACGCGTACAGGCGCCTGGATCATCGAGGCACTCGGCGCGGCGCCGGCCGCCATGCCGGTTCCCGCGCTGCCGCAGGCGCTGGCGAAGAAGGTCGTCGACGGTGCGCTCATTCCCTGGGAGATCATTCCGCCGTTGAAGCTGCAGGACGTGACCAAGGTCCAGGTCGAGGGTCCCAACCGCGAGCGCTTCGGCACGACGACCTTCCAGGTCTCGATGAACAAGAACACCTGGGCGAAGCTTCCGCCTGACGTGCAAAAGGCGTTCAACAGGAACAATGGCGAGGCCCGGGTACGCGCCGTCGGCAAGGTCTGGACCGATTCCGAGATCGGCGGCATTGCCGTGGCGGTCAAGGCAGGCAACAAGCACATCAAGCTGACCAATGCGGAGTTGAAGCTGTTCAAGGACCAGCTCGAGCCGGTAGTGCAGCGCTGGATCGACGAAGTCAAGGGCAAGGGGATCGACGGCGGGGCGCTCGTCGATCAGGCGCGTGCGCTGATCGCCAAGTATTCGAAGTAATCGGATGGCGGCAGAGGCGAGGATCGGGTGGGCGGGCCTCGTCGGCCTCGCCCGCCGCTTCGTCGAGTGGTGGGCGCTCGCGGGCGGGATCGTCCTGCTCGGGGTCGCACTGATGACCGCCTGGAGCGCGGCGTCCAGTTGGGTGTTCGGCAAGCCGCTGCCCGGAGATTTCGAGCTGACCGAGATCTTCGTCGCCGTGGCGATCTTCGCGTTCCTGCCTTATTGCCAGCTCACCGATGCCAACGTAACCGCCGACCTGTTCACCTCGGGCGCCGGACCGCGCGCCGTCGCAGGCTTCACGCTGTTCGCGTCACTGCTCGCGCTGGCCATCGCCGCTTTGCTCACCTGGCGCACCTGGGCGGGGCTGCTCGACTATCGCAGGTACGTCGAGACCACCGCGATTCTCAAGATTCCGATCTGGACCGCCTACGTGCCCGCCCTCGCCTCGCTCGGGCTGCTCGTTCTGGCCTGCCTCATTTCCCTGTTCGCGAGCTGGCGCGCGCTGCTGCGCGGCTGAGCGGCGCACCGCGTTGGAACCGCACCTTCTCACCGGGCTGATCGGACTCGCGGCCCTGATTGCGCTCATCGCGATCCGCGTGCCGATCGCGCACGCGATGCTGGTCGTCGGCGCGTCCGGGATCGCGATCCTGAGCGGCCCGGGAATCCTGCTTTCGCAGCTCAAGACGCTCGTCTACTCGCAGTTCTCGATCTACGACCTGTCGGTCCTGCCGATGTTTGTGCTGATGGGCAATATCGCTGCGCGCGCCGGGTTGTCGCGCGACCTGTTTCGCGCGGCGAACGCCTGGCTCGGCTGGATGCGCGGCGGAGTCGCCATGTCGGCGATTGCCGCCTGCGCGGGCTTTGGAGCCGTCTGCGGCTCCTCGCTCGCCACCGCCTCGACGATGGGCCAGATAGCGCTGCCCGAGCTGCGCCGCTACCGCTACAGCCCGCAACTTGCCACCGGCACGCTCGCTGCCGGCGGCGTGCTTGGCATCCTGATACCGCCCTCGATCGTGCTGGTGGTCTATGCGATCGTCGTCGAGGCGAGCATCGTCCAGATGTTCATGGCGGCCTTCATCCCCGGCGTCATCGCGGTCGCGATGTTCCTGTTGACGATCGCGATCTACGTCCGCGTCAAACCCGACGCCGGCCCGCCGGGCGATCGCGTCGGGCGCGAGGAGTTCATCGCCGCCACGATTGGTGTCGGCCCGGTGCTGCTGATCTTCGGTGCGGTGATCGGCGGTATCTACTTCGGCTTTTTCAACCCGACGCCCGCGGCCGCCGTCGGCGTGTTCCTGGTGAGCGTGGTCGCGGTCGTGCGCCGCACGGTCGACCTGGGCGGGTTCAAAGCGGCTCTGCTCGACACCGCCAAGACGGCCGGCATGATCTATCTCATCCTCCTCGGCGCGCAGTTGCTCAATATCTTCATGGCGCGCGGCGGCGTACCGCAGGCTGCCGCCGCGATGATGGCGAATTCCGGCCTGCCCCCACTGGTGGTGCTTGCGCTGCTGCTCGTCGCGCTGATCGTCCTCGGCTGCGTGATGGACAGCCTGTCGATGATCCTGCTCGCGATTCCGTTCTTCTGGCCGGTCATCGCCGAGCTC
>JAOTWE010000186.1 GCA_029863065.1 Betaproteobacteria bacterium | reverse complement strand
ATCCTGGGCGTGATCTCGGTGGCGGAACTGGAACTCGACGCGCAGCCGCTGCCGCCGCTGGAACTGCATAACCGCCCGTCGATGCGCATCTACGGCGTGCTGCGGGACGACCGGCTCGACTTTACGTCGTAGCCGCCTCGCGAATCGCCGCCGCCGGCGCCCCGCGCGGCATCCCCGGATTCAGGGGGAAAAACCCGTTGCCCAGCGACCCGTCGCCACGGCGTCCTCGACTTCCTTCTCGCGCGGCGACCTGTCGGCTTCCGGCGACGGCTTCAACACCTTCGTGGCGGGCGCGGGCTGTTCCTGCGACAGCGCCTCCTCCAGGTCCTGCGTGCCGTGGACTTCGAAGCGCGCCCACAGGATCACCAGCATGGCGATGGCGACGGCAAGAATGCTTGCCCAGGCGACGATCGGGTGCTCGCGATTCGAATCCGGCTTCAAGGTGGGTGTCATGATGCGCTCAATGCAAGGTCCGTGCCGCAATTAGACTGCCGCAAAGGGGCCCGGTTCACCCTGCCTACTCCCCCGCAATGGTCATGTTCTGCACCAGCACCGAGCCGCTGCGGCGCGAGCCGCGCACCACGATGTCGCTGCCCACGGCAGCGATGCCCCGAAACATGTCGCGCAGATTGCCGGCAATGGTGATCTCCTCGACGGGATGGACGATCTCGCCGTTCTCGACCCAGTAGCCGGCGGCGCCGCGCGAATAGTCGCCGGTGACCAGGTTGACGCCGTGGCCGAGAAGCTCGGTGACCAGCAGGCCGCGGCCCATGAGCGCGAGCATACCGCGGAAATCCGGCCCGTTGGGCACGAGAACCAGGTTGTGGTTGCCGCCGGCGCTGCCCGTGCTGCGCATGCCCAGTTTGCGCGCCGCGTAGCTGCCGAGGAAATAGCCCTCGAGCACGCCGCCGCGCACCACGGTGCGCGCGCGCGTCGCCACGCCCTCGTCGTCGAATGGCGAGCTGGCGAGCGCGCGCGGCTCGAGCGGTTGCTCGTCGATGCGCACGCCGGGCGCGAACATTTCCTTGCCGAGGCTGTCGGCGAGAAACGTGGCCTTGCGGTAGAGGTTGCCGCCGCTCGCGGCGGACACGAAGCTGCCCAGCAGCTGCGCCGCGAGCGGCGCTTCGAACAGCACCGGCGCCCGGCGCGTGCCGAGGCGCCGCGCGCCGAGCCGCGCCAGCGCGCGCTCGCCGGCGTAGCGGCCGAGCGCCTCGGGGTCCGCGAGCTGCGCGGGCACGCGCGCCGCGCTGTACCAGTCGTCGCGCCGCATGCCGCGTGCGTCCTCGGCGATCAGCGTGACGTACAGCGAATGCCGCGAGGCCGGGAAGCCCGCCATGAAGCCCAGGCTGTTGGCGAACACGAATTGCGAGTGCTGCGCGGATACCGAGGCGCCTTCCGAATTCCGGATTTTGGGCGAAAGCGCGAATGCCGCCGCCTCGCAGCGGCGCGCGATGCCGATCGCCTCCTCGGTGCCGATGTCCCACGGGTGATACAGGTCGAGATCGGGCGTCTCGCGCGCCAGCTGATCGGCATCGGGCAGCCCGGCGCAATCGTCCAGCGCCGTGTGACGCGCAATGGCGAGCGCGGCCTGCACGGTCTGCGCCAGCGCTGCGGCGGAGAAATCCGAGGTGCTGGCATGGCCGCGGTGCGCCGCCGGGCGCTCGCCGATGTAGACGGTGACGCCGATGCTCTTGTCGCGGTTGTACTCGATGGTGTCGACGGCGCCCTTGCGCACGGTGACCGACAGTCCCTGGCCTTCCGACACGTCGCACTCGCAGGCGCTGGCCCCGAGGCGGCGCGCATGCGAGAGCATCTGCGCGGCGAATTCCTGCAGTTGATCGTGCGCGTAGGTGAAGCGGCCGCTTTTTTGCATGGCGCGCTATCATAGCAGCGGCATGCAGGATGAAATTCTCAGCAAGACGCGCCGCAAGCAGCAGATGCACGAATTGCAGGCGCTCGGCGCCGCCCTGGTCGAGCTGTCCGCCGCGCACCTGGAGCGCATGACGCTGCCCGACGAGCTGGCGCGGGCGGTGCACGAGGCGCGGGCCATCGCCAGCCATGAGGCGCGGCGGCGCCAGATTCAGTACGTCGGCCGGCTGATGCGCGCTATCGACGCCGAGCCGATCCGCGCGCAACTGGCGGCGGTGCACGGCGGTTCGGCACAGGAGCGCGCGCGCCACCAGCGGCTCGAGCACTGGCGATCGCGCCTGCTCGAGGACGACGGCGCGCTCACCGAGTTCGCCCAGGCGCATCCCGAGGGCGACCTGCAGCAGATCCGCGCGCTGATCCGCAACGCGCGCCGCGAGCAGGCCGGGGGACGAGCGCCGCGCGCCTTCCGCGAGCTGTTCCGGGTCTTGCGCGAGGCGGTCGGTGAATAGCGAGCTCGTGGTCGGCGTGGTGTCCGCGAGCGATCGCGCCGCGGGCGGCGTGTACCGGGACGAAGGCATCCCGGCGCTCAAGGCCTGGCTCGGCAAGGCGATCATCGCGCCCGCCGTGCGCTACGAGGAACGGCTGATTCCCGACGAGCAGCCGGTGATCGAGGCGGCGCTGGTCGATCTGGTCGACGCCAAGGGCTGCCACCTCGTGCTCACCACCGGCGGCACGGGACCGGCGCCGCGCGACGTGACGCCGGAAGCGACGCTCGCCGTCGCCGACAAGGTGCTGCCCGGATTCGGCGAGCTGATGCGCGCCGTCAGTCTGAAGTACGTGCCGACCGCCATCCTTTCGCGGCAGGTGGCCGTGGTGCGCCGCCAGGCGTTGATCCTCAACCTGCCGGGTCAGCCCAAGGCGATCAAGGAAACGCTCGACGGCGTGTTCGCCGCGGTACCTTACTGCATCGATCTCATCGGCGGTCCTTACGTCGAGACCGACGAGGCCGTGGTGAAGGCTTTCAGGCCGAAGTCGGCGCAGCGCCCGCGGCCCGCGTGACCCAGCCTGCAGACACCGTCGAGCTCGAAAGCGCGCCTGCGCCCGACGCCGCGGTCATCTGGCTGCACGGTCTGGGCGCCGACGGCCACGACTTCGAGCCGGTCGTTCCCGAACTGCGCCTGCCGCCCACGCTGCGCGTGCGCTTCGTCTTTCCGCACGCCCCCGTGCGCCCGGTGACGATCAACATGGGTATGCCGATGCGCGCCTGGTATGACATCCTGCAGCTGGGCGGCGGGCGCGAGGACGAGGCCGGCATCCGCGCCTCGCAGGCGCTGCTGGAGGCGTTGGTCGCGCGCGAGCGCCAGCGCGGCGTGGCCGCGCAGCGCATCGTGCTTGCCGGATTCTCCCAGGGCGGCGCGATCGCGCTGCACACGGGCTTGCGGCACCCCGAGCGCCTCGCGGGCATCCTCGCGCTTTCGACTTACCTGCCGCTGGCGGCCGCGCTGCCGGCCGAGCGCGGCGCCGCCAATGGCGAGGTGCCGCTCCTCATGGCCCACGGCCGCTTCGACGACATGATTCCGCTGGAACGCGCCCGGCAATCGCGTCTGGCGCTCGAGAGCCTGGGCTACAAGGTCGAATGGCACGAATACCCGATGCCGCACGCGGTGTGCGGCGAGGAGATCGCGGACATCGCGGCGTGGTTGCGCGCAATTCTGTGAACATTGCCACGCGGACCTGGCCTGCGGCGCCGGGCGTTCATGCGAGAATCCGGCCACGCCGCCTCTATGCGCTTTCTCATCGTGGATCTGTCGCGCGATTTTCGCAGCGTGGTGGCCGGCATGCTGCGCGCGCGCTGGCCGGCCGCCGCCATCGAAGAGTGGGATCCGCGCGAGCGCGGTGACCCGGGCATCGCGCTGCAGCAGGCGGGCTACGCCGCCGTGCTGATGGACATCGAACCGGACGCGCGCGACAGCCTGGCGTGGATGGCGCGTATGCTGCGCCAGCCCGCCGCGCCGCCGGTCATTCTGCTGACCGAGACGGGCGGCGAGAGCCTGGCGGTGCAGGGCCTCAAGGCCGGCGCCGCGGATTTCCTGCGCAAACCCGACCTCACGGGCGAGCGCCTGGTGCGCTCGATCGAGGATGCGTTGCGCGAGCACGAGGCGCGGCGCGCGGAAGCCGCCGATGCCACGCCGTCGTACCAGCGCGCCCGGCCGCTCGACGCCGAGCGCATCGGCGCGCCGCTGCAGGGGGACGAGCAACGCATTCCTGGCTACCGCAGCCTGCGCAAGATCGGCGAAGGCGGCATGGCGCAGGTGTACCTCGCGGAGCGCGAGCAGGACGGATTGCAGCTGGTGCTGAAAGTGCTCGATCAAAACCTGCGCGCCAACGAAACCTTCTACAAGCGCTTCATGCAGGAGTACCGACTGCTCGCCGGCCTGCACAACGAGCATGTCGCACACATCTACGATCAGGGCTTTGCCGGCGAGAACCCCTTCATCGCCATGGAATATCTCTCCGGCGGCACCCTGGCGACGCGCATTCACGAAGGGATGACTTCGCTGACGGCACTGCGCATCGCCTCGCAGATCGCGCGCGCGCTCGACGCCATCCACGCGCACGGCATCATCCACCGCGACCTCAAGCCCGCCAACATTCTGTTCCGCGACAACGGCCGGCCGGTGCTCGTGGACTTCGGCCTGGCGAAGAGCCTGTTCACCAATGCCACGCTCACGCGTCACGGCATGGTAATCGCCACGCCGCGTTACATGAGCCCCGAGCAGTGCCTCGGCCGGACCGCCGATCGCCGATCGGACCTGTACAGCCTGGGCGTGATCTTCTACGAGATGCTGAGCGGACGGCGACTGTACGAGGGTGAAGGCCCCGCGGGGCTCGTGTACCAGCACGTGCACGGGCCGATTCCGCAGCTGCCCGCGCGCCTCGCCGGCTACCAGGGCATTCTCGACCGGCTGCTCGCCAAGGCGCCTGAAGAGCGCTTCCAGAGCGCGCACGAGCTTTTTGCGATGATCGCCATATGAGTCCCGCGAGCGGCGAACGGCAATACCTCGACCTGCTGGCCGAGGTGCTGGAGCGCGGCGCTTCCAAGTCCGACCGTACCGGCACCGGCACGCGCTCGGTGTTCGGGCGCCAGATCCGCTTCGCGCTGGCCGGCAGCTTTCCGCTCCTCACCACGAAGAAGCTGCACCTCAAGTCCATCATCTACGAGCTGCTGTGGTTCCTGCGCGGCGACACCAACGTGCGCTGGCTGCAGCAGCACGGCGTCAGCATCTGGGACGAATGGGCGGACGAAAACGGCGAGCTCGGCCCCGTGTACGGCTACCAGTGGCGCCACTGGCGCACGCCCGATGGACGCGACATCGACCAGATCCGGCAGGTACTTGACAATCTGCGCGCGCGCCCGGATTCGCGTCGCCACCTGGTGAGCGCGTGGAACCCGGCGGACGTAGACCGGATGGCGCTGCCGCCGTGCCACGCGCTGTTCCAGTTTTACGTCGCCGAGGGGCGCCTTTCGTGCCAGATGTACCAGAGGAGCGCGGACCTGTTCCTCGGCGTGCCCTTCAACATCGCCTCCTACGCGCTGCTGACCCTTATGGTGGCCCAGGTCACCGGTCTGCAGCCCGGAGAGTTCGTGCTCACCCTCGGCGATGCGCACCTTTACCTGAACCACCTGACGCAGGCCCGCGAGCAGCTCGCGCGCGCACCCAAGCCGTTCCCGCGGATGCGCCTCAACGCGGCGGTGCGCGATCTGTTCGATTTCCGCTACGAAGACTTCACGCTGGAGGGCTATGACCCGCACCCGGCGATCACGGCGCCGATTGCGGTGTAGAAAAAAAAGGGCCCGCCTGTAGGGGGGAAGGACGGGCCCGGGGGAGAAGGTGCGGCAGCGGTAGAAGCGGGAACTCTAGAAGCTCCCTCCAGCCAGCATCTGGCCCAGGTACAGCGTGCCCGCGGCAGCAAAACCGTAAACAACCGCATCGGCCAGGCGCGCGCGCTGCACCGGCATCCAGCCCGGCAGCGCCCATACGACCGCGGCTGCGCCCAGGATCGCGGCCAGCAGCGCCGCGCCCAGGCCGAAACTGTGTCCAAACGCCTGTACCACCCAGCCCTGCGGCGCAATCAGCTTGTAGATCGAACCGCTGATACCGATCAGCACCAGCGCGCTGATCGCGAACCCAGAAGCGACCTGCGCGAGCACAGGAAGCTCAAATTTTCCCTTGGCATGTTCCATGGCCGGTATCTGAATTGATTCCGGAAGACTGTCTTGCAAGCTTCGTGCCCGCCATGAAAAATCTCCTTGTTTCATGAAGTTGCGCGGCGCGACCGAGAAATGTGTAGCAAAGGAACCGCTGCAAGCGTCTGCTGGGGACGACGACCTAGCTCATGGCGGCCGCAAGCCCCTG
>JAOTWE010000185.1 GCA_029863065.1 Betaproteobacteria bacterium | reverse complement strand
ATCGCGCAGGCGGCGCACGAGGCGGGCTGGGAGTTCATGGGGCACGGCTACGTGCAGCGCCCGATGCACCACCTCGAGGATCAGAAGCAGGCCATCGCCGACACCATCGCCGCGATCCGCGAATGCACGGGCAAGGCGCCGCGCGGCTGGGAAAGCCCGGGGCTCACCGAGACGCCCGAGACCATCGACCTGCTGGCCGAGGCCGGCATCGAGTACGTCGCCGACTGGGTGCTCGACGACCAGCCCTGCCGGATCGAAACCGCGAGCGGCTCGCTGGTCTCGGTCCCCTACACGGTCGAGATGAACGACATCGCCATGATGGTGCTGCAGAGCCACCCATCGGAAGAGTGGCTGCGCCGCGGCATCGAGCAGTTCGAGCGCCTGTACGCGGAGAGCGAGCGCATCACGCGCGTCATGGCGATCAGCGTGCATCCCTACATCACGGGCGTCGCGCACCGCATCGGTTATCTGGAAAAGCTCTACCACCACATCGGCCGCCGCCCTGGCGTGCTGCACTGGACAGGGGAAAGGATCCTCGACTGGTATGTCGCCGAAACCGGAAAAAGCAACTGAGATCCGCGCCGCGGACTACAACGAGCTCTGGGGGCGCGCCGAGCAACTGCTGCCGGTGCTGCGCGAGCGCGCGGCGGGCTGCGAAGAGCTGCGGCGCATGCCCGAGGAGACGCTGCGCGATTTCCACGACGCGGGCCTGTTTCGCATGCAGCAGCCGGCCCGCGTCGGCGGCTCCGAACTCGAGTTCGCGGCCGTGGTCACGTTCGGCGCGCTGGTGGCGCGCGCCTGCGCGTCGAGCGCCTGGAACCTGATCAACCTCGGCTCGCACCACCTGCTGCTCGGCATGTTCCCGCCCAAGGCGCAGGACGAGGTGTGGAACCCTTCCCCCGACACGCTGATCGCCTCGTCTTTCGTTTTTCCGGCGGGACGGGCCGAGCGCGTGCAAGGGGGTTACAAGATCTCCGGGCGCTGGCCGTTTTCGAGCGGCGTCGACCCGAGCGACTGGAACATGCTCGCCGGGCAGATCGCCGGTGCCGAGGGCGAGCCGCCCGAGCAGCGCGTGTTCTTGCTGAACAAGTCCCAGTACCAGGTCCACGACACCTGGTTCGCCGGGGGCCTGCGCGGCACCGGCAGCAAGGACGTCGAAGTGAAGGGGCAGTTCGTCCCCGAGCACCGCACGCTCGCGGTCGCCGACATGAAAGGCGGGCCGACGCCGGGCAGCGCCGTGAATCCGGGGGCGCTGTTCCAGATGCCGGTGTTCGCGTTGTTCCCGTACATGCTCTCGGGCGTGTCGCTCGGCATCGCCGAAGGCCTGATCGACCAGTTCGCCGCCGGCTCCGCGGGCCGCGGCAAGATGACCGGTGCGAAGATCGCCGCGGTGCAGAGCGTGCAGCTCCGGCTCGGGGAAGCGGCCGCGCTGGCACGCGCCTCGCGCCTCTTTCAGGTTGGCAATTGCCGCGAGGCCGAGGCGATGATCAAGGAAGGCACGGTGCCGGATATGCCGACCAAGACTCGCTACCGGCTCGAGGGCGCCTACGCGGTGGACTGGGCGGTGAAGGCGGTGGACGTGCTTTTCATGCTCTCGGGCGCGAGCGGCCTGTACGAATCCGGGCACGTGGCGCGGGCGTTTCGCGACGCGCACGCGGTGAAGCAGCACTTCTCGTTCAACACCGACGTCGCCGGCACCACCTACGGCCGCGTGGCACTCGGCCTGCCCTCCGACAACCCTACGCTCTGATCATCGTACGGTGGGCCAACGGCCCACCCTACAGCTCGGATGCGGTGAGCTCGGGCTTGATGCCCGCGGCGGCGGCTTCGGCGTTGGCGTAGGAGAGCTCGACCTTCACGTCGTTGACCGGGTCCTTGAGAAAGAGCTGGTACAGCCCTTGGTCGTCCACCATGCGCTGCTGGAACGGGATGCCGAGCTTGTGCAGGTGCTCGATCATCTGCTTGAGGCCGGTGCCGAAGAAGGCGATGTGGTCGATGACGCCGGAGCCGGCCTCGGCCTGCGACTCCTGGCCGAGGTAGCGTTTGCGGTTTTCCGACACGTTGCGGCCGCCCTCGCTTACGTGCAGCACGTCCTTGTCGCCGAGGTACAGCCAGACCACGGGAAACTTGAAGTCCGGGTGCGGGCCTTCGCGCATTCCCAGCGCCTGCACGTACCAGTCGCGCGTGCGCTCGAGGTCCGTGGTTTGCAGCAGGTAATGGTCGATGCGCTCGAGCGGCATGCCTAGTTCTGCCGCGTCGCGGCCGTGCGCCTGCCGCGCGACTTGCTGAGGGTCACCGCCGAAGCCGAGCCTTTGCCGCTCCAGGCGCTCGGGTCGATCACCTCGCCGAGGAAGTTCAGCTCGATGGTGACGTCGTCCGGGTCCTTGAGGAAGATCTGGAACAGCTTCGAATCCGGAAAGCTGCGGTAGTGCATCTCGACCTTGTGTTTCTGGATGCGCCTTCTGACTTCCTCGGGCTTCTTCGCGAGAAAGGCGATGTGGTCGACCGTGCCCGAGCCATTCGCGCCCTTGCGGTGCTTCTTCAGCAGGAACTGGTCGCGGATCCGGTTCGGCGCCTGCGAGGCGAGGTGCACGCAGACGTTGCCGCCGGCCTTCAGCCAATAGCCGGGGAAGCCGAAGTCCGGACGCTCGGCGGCGAGCTTCAGGCCGAGCACCTTCTGGTAGAACTTCTTCGTGCGCTCGAGGTTTTTCGCAACCAGCAGGTAGTGGTTCAGTTCGGTGACCGGCATGCGGACTCCTCGGATCGTCGGGTGGGCGTATTTTCCACCGTGCGCGTCAGGCCTTCAATCCCTCGGTGCGACGGCGCATCGCCTGCCGGGCGCTGTCGACGGCAAGGAAGATCTCGCGCAGGAACGCGGCCAGGCTGGCAATCAGCGCGAGCATCGCCAGCACGAACAGCGCGCCCATCACCTTGGCGAGATTCACAGCCAGAAAGGCGTCGACGAATGCCACTGCGATCAATATGCAGATGAAGAGCGCGCAGGCCACGTCGAGCACGATCGCGGCGTAAATGAGCCGGGTGCGGCGCGAGAGCAGGAGGAGGTCCTCCTCCGCGAGCGCGAGCGCCTCTGCGGTGAGTCCTGGCAGGAGGTCTTCGAGCACGCGGCTGCGGTCCACCGCCCGTCCGAGGCGATTGCTGAGCACCGCGAGAAGCGTGCCGACGCCGGTGAGCAGGAACACCGGGGCGACCGCGAGCTGGATGACGTGCGCGATGTCGCCGATGTTGGAGGGAGGAGTCATGGTCACATCGTCGGGTGGGCCCTATTTACCGCCGCGCGGATCGCGGGAGGGTGCGGATGCCGGAGAAGGGCGCCTGCATGGCCGCAAAGGTACCGCCACGGGTCGCAAAGCGCCAATACGCCCTTTGCGGGCGGCTCCATCCTTGCGACGATAGCGAGGCCTGATCATGCGAACGGGGAAACAGCCCAAGCCGGCCGGAGCCTGCAGCGTGTGCCACGGGCTCACGCGCCGGCGCGAAATCCTCAATCACCGTTGCGACCGGGTGGTCAACGGCAGGCGCTGTTACGGCACGTTCAAGAGCGCCATGACCTACCTGTGGGATCAATGCGATTCGTGCGAAGGCACAGGCAAGGTCGGAACCGGGATCTGCGGCGAATGCGCCGGATTCGGCTGGAAGATGTACGGCTAGTTCATTCTGTAGGTGTAATATCGCCTTCGCCCGGCGCGCCCTCGGCGCGAGCAGTTCGGGGGCAAGCGGGCACCCGATCGGAATGAATTGGGAGGCACCATGCGCGTCAAGCAGAGCCTGATCGCGGCGCTCGCCGTAGTCCTGTTGGGGCTGAGCGGAGCCGTCGCAGCAAAGGATTTCCGATACGCCACCACCGGCGACATCCTCGGCCTGGATCCCCACGCCAACAACGAGGGGCCGACCAACACCATGAAGAGCAACCTCTACGGGCGCCTGGTGCACCGCCTGCCCGACCTGAAGCTGGTGCCCGATCTGGCGACGAATTGGGAGCGTCTCAATCCCACGACCTGGCGTTTTACGCTGCGCCAGGGCGTCACCTTCCATAACGGGGATGCCTTCAGCGCCGACGACGTCGTCTACTCGTTCAAGCGTCAGACGCAGCCGAGTTCCGAGATGTCGTTCGCGCTCTCGTCGGTCGCGGATCTCAAGAAGATCGACAGCCATACCGTGGAGATCGTCACCAAGGGGCCCGATCCGACGCTGCTGCTGAACATGCCGAACTTCTACATCGTCAGCATGAAGTACATGGAGGCGAACAAGGCCTTCGAGGTGGTGCGCGGCGCCGGCAAGACGAACTTTGCCAACCTGCACGCGAACGGCACGGGGCCGTTCAAGCTCGTCGAGTGGGTACAGGACAATCGCGTCGTCCTCGCGCCGTTCGACAAGTACTGGGACAGGAACAACCTGAAGTCCAACGTCACCAAGGCGATCTTCAGGCCCATTCCGAACGACGCGACACGCGTCGCGGCGCTGCTCTCGGGCGAGATCGACCTCATGTACCCGGTGCCGCTGCAGGACATCCCGCGGCTGAAGAACGAAGCGTCGGTCGAGGTCCTGCAGGGGCCGGAACTGCGCACCATCTTCCTCGGCATGGACCAGTGGCGCGAAGAGTCGCTCGACATGCCCGGCAGCGGCAAGAATCCGTTCAAGGACGTTCGGGTGCGCAAGGCGTTCGCCCACGCGATCGATACCCAGGCGATCCAGCGGGTCGTGATGCGCGGGGCCTCGACGCCGACCGGCCAGATGATCGCGCCCGGCATCAACGGTTTTCAGCCGGATCTCAATACGCCCTACGCGCTGAATCCGGAGATGTCCAAGAAGCTGCTTGCAGAAGCCGGCTATCCGACAGGCTTCCCGGTAACCCTCGACTGCCCGAACGACCGCTACGTCAACGACGAGGCGATCTGCACGGCCGTCGTGCCGATGCTCGAGCGCATCGGCATCAAGGTGCGACTGAACGCGCAGACGAAGTCGCTGCACTTCAACAAGATCGGCAAGGCGCAAAAGAACAACACCAACTTCTACATGCTCGGCTGGACGCCCGGTTCCTACGACGCCTACAACGTCCTGCAAAACATCATGAGCATGGACGGCGACGGGCAGGGCACGTGGAACAGCGGTCACTACAGCAACCCCAGGGTCGAGGAGTTGACTGACGAGATCGCGACCGAGGTGGACGAGAACAAGCGCGATGCGATGATCCGCGAGGCCTTCAAGATCCACCAGGACGAAGTCGGTCACATTCCGCTGCACCAGCAGGCGCTCGCCTGGGGAATCAGCAAGAAGACCGTGGCCAAGGTCTGGCAGCGTCCGTTCAACGACGTCGACCTGCGCACTGTGATCATGAAGTAGTCCGCGCGCGTGGACCGCGGTTCGGGGTGATGCACGCCGGGCCACCGGCTCACCGCGTGCGGGCCCGGGGATAGGGGCCGTGCTCGCTTTCATCGTCCAGCGCCTGTTGCAGGCCGTGGTCGTCATGCTGATCGTCGGCCTCATCGCCTTCTCGCTGTTCCAGTTCGTCGGCGATCCGGTCAACAACATGCTGGGACCGGAAGGCTCCACCGAGCAACGCGAGGCGCTGCGCGAACGGCTCGGCCTCAACGACCCGGTTCCGCTTCAGTTCCTGCACTACCTGCGTAACGTCGTCCATGGCGAGTTCGGGCTGTCTTACCGCATGGGCAAGCCGGTCGACGAGCTGCTGGTCGAGCGCCTGCCGGCGACGATCGAACTGGTCGGGGTTTCGGCGATCATCGCGCTGCTGATCGGTGTGCCGATGGGCGTCTACACGGGGCTGCACCGCCACTCCTGGCTCAGCCGCGTATTTCTCACCGTGTCGCTGCTCGGCATCTCGCTGCCGACCTTCGTCATCGGCATCGTCATGATCCTGGTGTTCGGCGTGTGGCTCGGCTGGCTGCCCACTTTCGGCCGCGGCGGGGTGGTCGACGTCGGCGGCTGGCAGACGAGCCTGCTCACGGCGCGCGGCTGGTCGCACGTGATCATGCCGGCGATCACGCTCGCGCTGTTCCAGCTCACCCTGATCATGCGCCTGGTGCGCGCGGAGATGCTGGAGGTGCTGCGCACCGATTACATCAAGTTCGCGCGTGCGCGGGGTCTTCGCAACCGCAGCGTCAACTTCGGCCACGCACTCAAGAATACGCTGGTGCCGGTGATGACGATCACCGGCTTGCAGATCGGCTCGCTGCTCGCCTTCTCGATCATCACCGAGACCGTGTTCGCCTGGCCGGGCATGGGGCTGCTGTTCCTGCAGGGAATCCAGTTCGTC
>JAOTWE010000184.1 GCA_029863065.1 Betaproteobacteria bacterium | reverse complement strand
AAAGGCAAGCGGGTGCGAGGAATAGGTGTAGCCGTGCGGCATCTCGATCGCCTTCTCCGGTCCCGTCATGAACGCCTGGAACAGCTGCTCGCGCATCAGCACCGCGCCCATCGGCACGGTGCCGTTGGTGATGCCCTTGGCGGTCGTGATGAGGTCCGGCATGACATTGAAGTGCTGCGTGCCGAAGGTCTTGCCGAGCCTTCCCCAGCCGGTGATCACCTCGTCGAAGATCAGCAGGATGCCGTGCATGTCGCAGATCGCGCGCAGGCGCTCGAGGTAGCCCACGGGCGGCACGAGCACCCCGCCGGAGCAGGCGACGGGTTCGACGATGAGCGCAGCGATGGTCGAGGGGTCGTGCAGCGCGCACAGGCGCTCGAGGTCGTCGGCGAGCTCGGCGCCGTACCTGGGCTGGCCGCGCGAATACGCGTTCTTCTCCAGGTCGTGCGTGTGCCGGATGTGATCGACCCCGGTCACCAGAGCGCCGAAAATCTTGCGGTTGCCGACCATGCCGCCGACCGCGGTGCCGCCGAAGTTCACGCCGTGATAGCCGCGCTCGCGGCCGATGAGGCGCACGCGATGGCCTTCGCCGCGGGCGCGATGATAGGCCAGCGCGAGCTTGAGCGCGGTATCCACGGACTCGGAACCCGAGTTGGTGAAGAACACGCGCTTCAGGTCCCCGGGGGCGAGGCTCGCCACCTTGTCGGCGAACTCGAAGGCGAGCGGGTGGCCCATCTGGAAGGTGGGCGCGAAATCGAGCTCGGCCACCTGCTTCTGCACCGCTTTGACGATCTTCTCGCGGCAGTGCCCTGCGTTCACGCACCACAGGCCGGAAGATCCGTCGATGAGCTTCCTGCCCTCAGGCGTGTAGTAGTAGATGCCTTCGGCACGTGCCAGCAGGCGCGGCGCCTTCTTGAAGTGCCGGTTCATGCTGAAGGGCATGAAGAAGGCGGAGTTCTCGAGGCTCGGAAGCGTGGCGCGATCGTTCATGTCGGTTCTCCTAGGCGGCCGCGCGGGCTGCGCCCGCAGTTCCGGCCTTTTTCAGCGCCGCGTGCAGCAGCACGTTGCAGCCGGCGGCCAGATCCGCCGGCGTAGCGCTTTCGATCTCATTGTGGCTGATGCCGCCCTCGCAGGGAATGAAAATCATCGCCGTGGGGGCGACGCGGGCGACGTACACGGCGTCATGCCCGGCGCCGCTGACGATGTCGAGGTGGCTGCAGCCGAGCGCGCCGGCGGCTTGGCGCACGCTCGCTACCAGGGCGGCGTCGAACTCGCAGGGCGTGAAATACACGTTCTCGCGCAGCTCGATCGTCACCCGGCATTCGGCCTCGATCGCGCTTGCGGCGCGCTCCAGCTCCGCGCACATGGCATCCAGCGTCGAGGCCTTGGCGTTCCTGAAGTCCACCGTCGTGTGCACCTCGCCGGGAATGACGTTGCGCGAGTTCGGCTTCACCTGCAGGAAACCGACCGTGCCGCGCGCGTAGTCGGGGAAGGTTCGGGCGATGCGGTTCACTTCCAGCACCAGCCGGCTGGCGCCGATCAGGGCGTCGCGCCGCAGCGCCATCGGTGTCGGGCCCGCATGCGCGTCCTGGCCCAGGACCGCGACGTCGTACCAGCGCTGGCCGAGCGCGCCCTGCACCACGCCGATGGTCTTGGCCTCGTTCTCCAGGACCGGGCCCTGCTCGATGTGCGCCTCGAAATAGGCGCCGAGGCGATGCGGCCTGGCGGCGCCGGCATAGCCGATCTTGTGCAGTGCCTCGCCCACCGTGACCCCGTCGATATCGCGCTGCGCGCGCACGTGCTCCAGGGTGAAGACGTTCGCGAACACGCCCGAGCCCATCATCACCGGCGTGAAGCGCGAGCCTTCCTCGTTGGTCCAGGACACCACTTCCATCGGCGCGCGCGTGGCGATGCCCGCATCATTCAGGGTTCGCAGCACTTCCAGGCCCGCCATCACGCCGTAGGCGCCGTCGTACTTGCCGCCCGACGGCTGCGAATCGAGGTGGCTGCCCATGGCGACCGGCGGCAGCGCCGGATCGGCTCCGGCGCGGCGCGCGAAGATGTTGCCGATGGCATCGACCTCAACCGCCAGGCCGGCCTCGCGCGCCCAGCGCGCGAACAGGTCGCGCGCCCCGCGGTCCTCATCGGTCAGCGTAAGACGCTTCACGCCGCCCTTGGGCGTGGCGCCGATTCTTGCCAGCTCCATGAGCGAGGCCCAGAGCCGGTCCGCGTTGATGCGCAATTTGTCCATGGCGGCGATTGCTGTGGACTAGCTTACCCCATTACACTTTTGGCATGAATCCCTTTGATCTGAAAGGCAAGACCGCGCTGGTGACGGGCGGCAACGGCGGCATCGGCCTGGGCATCGCGAAGGGCCTCGCGCAGGCCGGCGCCAATGTCGTCATCGCCGGGCGCAACCAGGCGAAGAATACGGCGGCCGTGGCCGAGATCAAGGCCTTGGGCGGGCGTGCCATCGGCGTGGTGGTCGACGTCAACGACGGGGCGCAGGTGAAGCGCATGGTGGCTGACGCCACCAAGGCTTTCGGCGGGCTCGATTTCCTGGTCACCGTCGCCGGCATCAACATCCGCAAGCCGCCGCAGGACTACACCAGCGCGGAATGGCACAGCATCGTGGACAGCAACCTGACGAGCGTCTTCGAATGCTGCCAGGCGGCCTACCCGGAAATGAAGCGCCGCGGCGGCGGCAAGATCGTCACCATCGGCTCGATGACCAGCATCTTCGGCTTCAACGTCGGGCCGGTGTACGCGGCGACCAAAGGCGCCGTGGTGCAACTGACGAAAAGCCTGGCGGCGGCCTGGGCGAAGGACAACATCCAGGTCAACAGCATCCTGCCGGGCTTCATCGATACGGAATTGACCCAAGAGGCGCGGCGCATCATTCCGGGCATGCACGAGCGCGTGCTCGCGCGCACACCGGCCGGGCGCTGGGGCAAGCCTGTGGACATGGCCGGCGCGGCGGTGTTTTTCTGCAGCCCGGCGAGCGATTTCGTCACCGGCACGGCACTGCCGGTGGACGGCGGCTTCTCCAGCTCGATGTTCTAGCGCGCGCTCAGCCCGGCCAGGCGACGATCTTCTGCTTTTGCTCGCCCAGGCCGCGGATGCCGGCCGTCATCACGTCGCCCGGTTTGAGCCACACAGGATTGGGCTTGATGCCCATGCCGACGCCCGGCGGCGTGCCGGTGGTGATGATGTCGCCCGGCTGCAGCGTCATGTACTGGCTGACATGCGACACGATCTGCGCGACGCTGAAGATCATGGTGCGCGTGTTGCCCGACTGCATGCGCTTGCCGTTGACGTCGAGCCACATGTCGAGCGCCTGGGGATCCTTCACCTCGTCGGCGGTGACGAGCCACGGGCCGATCGGCCCCGCGGTGTCAAAGCCCTTGCCCTTGTCCCACTGGCTGGTGGCCATCTGGAAAGAGCGCTCGGACACATCGTTCACCACGCAGTAACCCGCCACGTGCTCGAGCGCTTTTTCCACGGCGACGTACTGCGCCTTGGTGCCGATCACCACGCCGAGCTCCAGCTCCCAGTCGAGCTTGGTCGAGCCCCTGGGCTGGATGACGTCGTCGTAAGGCCCGCTGATGCTGCTCGTCGCCTTGGAGAACACGATCGGCTCCGCGGGGACCGGCAGGTTGGATTCTTTCGCGTGGTCGCTGTAGTTGAGGCCGATGGCGATGAACTTGCCGATGCCGATGTAGGGTACGCCCAGGCGCGGATTGTTGGAGACCACCGGCAGCGATTCGGACTTCACCTTGGTGAGCATCTTCAGCCCGCGCGGCGACAGCTCGTTCGGGCCGATGTGGGCGACCACCTTGGACAGGTCGCGGAGCTTGCCCTCGTCGTCGATCATGCCGGGCTTCTCGAACCCTTCCTTGCCGTAGCGACACAGCTTCATATGGTCATTCCCCCGTCGATGGAATACATGTTGCCCGTCGCGAACAGCGACTCGTCCGAAGCGAGGAACACCAGGATGCCGGTGATGTCCTCGACGGTACCGAGACGGCCCATGGGCTGGCGGGCGATGAAATCCCTTTTCGCCTGCACCGGGTCGGCGAAGGCGGCGATGCGCTGGTGCAGCGACGGCGTGTCCACGGTGCCCGGGCCGATGCAGTTGCAGCGGATGCCCTGCTTCACGTAGTCGGCGGCAATCGCCTTGGTGAGGCCGATCACCGCCGCCTTGGTGGCGCCGTAGACGAAGCGGTTGGGCAGCCCCTTCACGCTCGACGCGATCGAGGACATGTTGATGATCGAGCCCTTGCCCTTCTTCACCATCGCGGGCAGCAAGGCGCGCGTCACCAGGTACATGGACTTGACGTTGAGATTGAAGCTGAAGTCCCAGTCCTTGGGCGCGCACTCGAGGATGGTGCCGTGGTGCACGAAGCCGGCGCAGTTGAACAGGACGTCGATCGCACCGACTTCGGCGGCGGCTTTGGCGATCGCCTGCTCGTCGAGCACGTCGAGCACGCGCGTGCGGATGCCGTCCTTGCCTTCCAGGTCGGCGAGCGCCTTGGCATTGACGTCCGTCGCCCACACCTGCGCGCCCTCGCGCGCGAAGGCGAGGGCCGCGCCGCGGCCGATGCCCTGCCCGGCGGCGGTAATGAATGCGGTCTTGCCTGCGAGTCTGCCGGCCATCGCCTGACCTTTCGTGCGCGCGGTGCGCGCGTCGCGGGGAGCGGATTATAGCCGACCGGCTTGCGGCGCCTGGCCGCCGCGCGACACCGCTGGTGCGGCACGGCACCAAACAAATCGGCCTGACCACTTGACCAATCGCGCCGCCGCTCGCTACTCTGCACGGTCCCCACGCCCCACCTGCCGCTTGCCACCCGATCGTATTCCACTCAAGGCCGTCGCGCCGCGATGCGCCACCCCATGGACCTGACGGGCCGGCGCGCCACCAGCGACTGGAAGGAAACGGTGCAATAGCATGGCCGCCGTGGCGCTCAATGACGTGCGCAAGGCCTTCGGCACCACCCAGGTGGTGCACGGCGTCCAAATCTCGATCGCGGATGGTGAGTTCTGCGTCCTAGTCGGGCCCTCCGGCTGCGGCAAGTCAACGCTGCTGCGCATGATCGCGGGGCTGGAAGAGATCACGAGCGGCGAGATCCGCATCGGCGAGCGCGTCGTGAACCAGTTGGCGCCGAAGGAACGGGACATCGCCATGGTGTTCCAGAACTACGCGCTGTACCCGCACATGACGGTATACGACAACATGGCCTTCAGCCTGAAGCTTGCTTCGGTGCCCGAGGCGGAGGCCCGCAAGCGCGTCGACGACGCGGCCCAGATCCTTGGCCTTACCGAATACCTAGCGCGTTACCCGCGCCAGCTTTCGGGCGGCCAGCGGCAGCGCGTTGCAATGGGCCGCGCCATCGTCAGAAAACCCCAGGTTTTCCTGTTCGACGAGCCGCTGTCGAACTTGGACGCCAAGCTGCGCGTACAGATGCGCACCGAGATCAAGGAGTTGCACCAGCGCCTGAAAACGACCTCGGTCTACGTCACCCACGACCAGATCGAGGCCATGACCATGGCCGACAGGATCGTCGTCATGAACATGGGCAAGGTGGAGCAGATCGGCACCCCGCTGGAGTGCTACGACAACCCGGCCAACCTGTTCGTCGCCGGCTTCATAGGCTCGCCGGCAATGAATTTCATTCCCGGACGGGTGCGCGGCGGGCGCATTGCGCTCGCATCCGGAATTGATTGCCCTCTCCCCGGGAAGGTCGCAATCGAATCGAACCGCAAAGTCATTCTCGGGGTGCGGCCCGAGCACCTGGCGGTGTCACCCGAGGGTCTGCCCGCCGAGGTCGTCGTCGTCGAACCTACCGGCGCCGACACCCAGATTTTCTGCAAGCTTGCCGGCACGGACATCAACGCCATCGTGCGCGAGCGCCACGAGTTCCACCCGGGCGAGATGATCCGCCTGGCCCCGCAGTTGACGTTCCTTTTTGATCCGGCGAGCGGTACGCGGCTCGCCTAATGGCGTAATTACTTAGACGACACACGACAGGAGGACGACATGAGCAAGATGAAACGCAGGGACTTTCTGAAGGCGACCGCAGGCGTCGCCGCGGGCGCCGCGGCGCCGATGATCTGGGTGAAGGACGCGCATGCGCAGTGGAGCAACAAGCCGGAAAAGGGCGCCAAGCTGCGCGTGCTGCGCTGGAGCCGCTTCGTGCAGGGCGACATCGACCAGTACATGAAGAACGTGGCGGCCTTCACCAAGAAGTACGGCATCGAGGTGCGCGTCGACAACGAAAGCTGGGAAGACGTGCGCCAG
>JAOTWE010000010.1 GCA_029863065.1 Betaproteobacteria bacterium | reverse complement strand
TCTGGTACGGGACGATCTTGTACTCGGAGTGGGCCTTGAGGAACGCCTTGTTGTAGTCCATCGCGCTGCCGAAGAGATCGTCCTTGTACTTGAGCGTCTCGGCCCATTGCGTCGGGCACAGGATTCCCTCGGCGGCCGCCCCGAACTGGGTCGTCAGTTTGGCCGACTCGCAGTGGGTCATGGCCACGATCGGCGCGTTCACGCCCATCTCCTTCATCTGCCGCGTCGCGGTGGTCGCGCCCTTGGTGTGGCCGGAGACCAGGATGATGTCGGGCTTGAGCGCCTTGATCTTGGTCAGCGTCGCCGAGATGTCGGAGAGGTCGCGCGGCATCTTGTCGTCGACCACGATCTGCATGCCGTGCTCCTTGATCTTGTCGACCGCGCCGGCGCGCACGTCGAGCGAGAACGGGTCGTTCTCGAACGACATCGCCACCTTCAGGTCAGTCACCTTCTTGCCGTGCTTTTCCGCCAGCTCGGCCGCCAGGTCCATCGCCGGGGAGAGGTACTGGTCCGAGGTCGACAGCGCAGCGAAGACGTAGCGGTAGCCTTGCGTGAACAGCGAGCGCGACGCGCCTTCGGCCTCGACCATCGGGATCTTGTACTTCTCGATCACCGGCAGGGCGGCCTTGGTCGGGCCCGACGCGTAGGGTCCAAGCGTGTACTTGATGCCGTCCTGGTTGATGATGCGCTCGAGCAGCTGCGCGGTTCGCGCCGGCGTCGACTCGTCGTCGTAGTACTTGATCTCGAGCTTGTAGCTCTTGCCGCCGACCTTCACCCCTCCCCTGGCGTTGATCGCGTCGACGGCGAAGTTGTAGCCGTCGCTCGCGTTCTTGCCTTCCTGCGAATATTTTCCGGTGATCGAGATCGCCGAGCCGAGGATGATCTTGTCGCCCTCGACCTTGGCGGACGCCGGTGCGGCGAACGCCAGCGCCAGGGCTGACGCGCACGCGGTCACGGTGAATTGCTTGACGAATGGTTGCATCGTCTACTCCTCTCTTTGGTGATGACGAATCGGTACGCCACGGCGTGTCTTTGAGGGAAACGCTGCCCGCGGCGCATTACTTGTGGTTGTTGGATCCGATTATGCCTGCGCTGTTCACATTAAGCGACCCCGCTCGGCGCAGCCTTGCGTGTCGTCGTCACCCGATGGCGCGCTGCAGCATCGTGCGCTCCTAGCGAACCGAGGCCATATGCCGCGATGCAGCACAATTGACCAGCGCTGCATGGGCACTTGACGAGCATATAAGTTTTATATATCTTTTAAATATGCCGAAAGCCAAGGTGAGCACTTTCTCGGCGACGCTGCGCGATTTCGCGATGCTCGAAGCGGTGGCGCGCTATCACGGCCTGAACAAGAGCGCGACGCTCGCCAGCCTGGTGCGCAAGGAGTTCTGGCGCGTGTTTCCCGGGGGCACCGACAAGCTGCGACCGGATCGCGGCGCGAAAGTGGAGGCACACCGATGAAACTCGCGAGCCCGCTGTTGCTTTCGGCTGCGCTGCTGTGCTCCAACGCGCAGGCGGAGCCCGTCAAGATCGGCGAGCTGAACAGCTACAAGACCTTCCCCGCGTTCCTCGAGCCGTACAAGAAAGGCTGGCAGCTGGCCCTGGAGGAAATCAACGCCGCGGGCGGCGTCAATGGCCGTGCGCTCGAAGTGGTATCGCGCGAGGACGGCGGCAACCCGGGCGAGGCGGTGCGCGTTGCCGAAGAGTTGATCACGCGCGAGCGGGTCTCGCTGCTGATGGGCACCTTCGCCTCGCACGTCGGTCTCGCGGTCTCCAATCTCGCCGCCCGCAGAAAAGTGGTGTTCATCGCCGCGGAGCCGCTCACCGACAAGATCGTCTGGGAAAACGGCAACCGCTACACCTTCCGCCTGCGGCCATCGACCTACATGCAGGTCGCCATGCTGGTGCCCGAAGCCGCGCGCCTGCAAAAGCGCCGCTGGGCCATCGTCTACCCGAACTACGAGTACGGACAGTCGGCCACGGCGTCGTTCAAGAAGCTGCTGTCCGCGGCGCAGCCGGGGGTGGAGTTCGTCGCCGAGCAGGCGCCGGCGCTTGGCAAGATCGATGCCGGCGCCGTGGTGCAGGCGCTGGCAGACGCCAGGCCGGATGCCATTTTCAGCTCGCTATTCGCCGCCGACCTGCAGAAATTCGTGCGCGAAGGCAATATCCGCGGCCTGTTCCGCGGCACCGCCGTGTTCAACCTGCTCGCCGGCGAGCCCGAGTATCTGGATACCTTGAAAGACGAAACCCCGCCGGGCTGGTGGGTGACGGGCTACCCGTGGAAGCAAATCGATGCGCCGGAGCATCGCGCCTTTCTCGAGACCTATCGCGCGCGCTGGCAGGACTATCCGCGCCTCGGATCGGTGGTCGGTTATGCGGCCCTGTACACGGCGGCCAACGCACTGCGCAAGGCCGGCAGCACCGACAGCGAGAAACTGGTGGCGGCGCTCGAGGGCCTGCGCATGCGCACACCGTTCGGGCCGATCGAGTATCGCGCGCTCGACCACCAATCCACCATGGGCGCCTATGTCGGCCAGCTGGCGCAGCGCGACGGCGAGGGCGTGATGGTCAACTGGCGCTTCGCCGATGGCGCCCGGTTCATGCCAGCGGACGCGAAAGTGCGCGCCTTGCGCAAGGACTGAAGGCTCTCCCCTGGCGCTCGCATGACCGCGGCGTCCGTCCTCCTCCAGTTCCTGAACGGGCTGGCGAGCGCCTCGTCGCTGTTCCTGGTCGCGGCCGGCCTGTCGCTCATTTTCGGCGTCACCCGCATCGTCAACTTTGCGCACGGTTCGCTGTTCATGCTCGGCATGTACGCAGCGGTCGCGCTTGCGCCGTACGTGGGCTTCTGGTGGAGCGTACCGCTTGCGGCGCTCGCCGTGGGCGCGCTCGGCGCCGTGCTCGAAGCGCTCCTGCTGCGCCGCCTGTACGCGGCCCCCGAACTGCTGCAGCTGCTCGCCACGTTTGCGCTCGTGCTGATCATCAAGGACTTCGCCCTATGGGCCTGGGGACCCGAGGATCTGCTCGGGCCGAGGGCGCCGGGCCTCGAGGGCGCCGTTGCCATCGCCGGCAGCCGCTTCCCCGAGTACGACGTGTTCCTCATTGCCTGCGGACCCATCGTGCTCGCCGCGCTGTGGCAGCTATTGCGCCGTACGCGCTGGGGCACGCTGGTGCGCGCCGCGACCCAGGATCGGGACATGGCGAACGCGCTGGGCGTGGACCAGCGCCACCTTTTCGGCAGCGTGTTCGCGCTTGGCGCGCTGCTTGCCGGTCTTGGGGGCGCCCTGCAGATCCCGCGCGAACCGGCGACGCTCGCCATCGACCTGCAAGTCATTTCCGACGCCTTTGTCGTCGTGGTGGTCGGCGGGCTGGGCTCGATCCCCGGCGCCTTTCTCGCGGCGCTGCTGATCGGCGAGATCAAGGCCTTCTGCATCGGCCTGGGCTTCTCCGAGTTCACGCTGGCGGTGGAATTCGTCGTCATGGCGATCGTGCTGGTGCTGCGCCCCTGGGGGCTGCTCGGGCAAATGCCGGCGCCGGTGCGCGGCGCCGGCGCCCACGAGCCGGCATTCGCGCTGCCCTCGCGCGGCGCGCTTCAAGCCTTGGTCGCTGTTGCCCTCGCGCTCTGCGTCGTGCCCCTGCTCTCGGGCGGCTACACCTTGGTGCTGCTCACGGACATTTTGCTGTTCGCGCTGTTCGCCGTGAGCCTGCACTTCCTCATGGGCCCGGGGGGCATGCTGTCTTTCGGTCACGCCGCCTATTTCGGGCTCGGTGCGTACGGCGCCGGGCTGTTGCTGCTGAAAGCCGAGACCTCCATGGGGCTGGCGCTGCTTGCGGCGCCCCTGTTTGCCGTTTTCGCTGCCGTGGTCTTCGGCTGGTTCTGCGTACGCCTTTCCGGGGTATATCTGGCGATGCTCACGCTAGCCTTCGCGCAGATCACCTGGTCGGTGGTGTACCAATGGGATGCGTTCACCGGCGGCTCCAACGGATTGATCGGCATCTGGCCTGCCGGCTGGCTGTCGGGAAAAACGGCCTACTACTACGTCACGCTTGCCACCAGCCTTGCCGGGATCGCCGCAATGTGGCGGGTCCTGTACGCGCCGTTCGGCTACGCCCTGCGCGCCGGCCGCGACTCGCCCCTGCGCGCCGACGCGATCGGCATCGACGTGCGCGCGCAGCAATGGGCGGGATTCGTCTTCGCCGGTTTGTTCGCCGGCATTGCGGGCGCGCTCTACGCCTTCTCGAAGGGCTCAATCTCTCCCGAGGCGCTCGCGGTGCCGCGCTCGGTCGACGGCCTGGTCATGGTGCTGCTGGGCGGCCTGCACACCCTTACCGGACCGGTGTGGGGCGCAGCGCTCTTCACCTGGCTGCAGGACTCGGTAGCGCGCGGCTTCGACTACTGGCGAGCCGTGATAGGCGCCGTGATTCTCCTGCTGGTCATCGCGGTTCCCGGGGGGCTGGGCAGCATTCTGCGCGCGAGGTCTTCGCGGTGACGGTGCTCTCGGTACGCGCCCTGGCGAAGTCCTACGGCGGCGTACATGCGCTGCGCGGAGTCAGTTTCGGCGTGGCCGCGGGCGAGCTGGTGGCGCTGATCGGGCCGAACGGCGCAGGCAAGACGACCTGCTTCGACGTGCTCAACGGTCAATCGGCGGCCGATGCCGGCGCAGTCGAGCTCGACGGCCGCAGCCTCCTCGGACTGACGCCGCGCCAGATCTGGCGCCTCGGGGTCGGGCGCACCTTCCAGATCACGGCCACCTTCGGCTCGATGACCGTGCGCGAGAACGTGCAAACGGCCCTGCTCTCGCGGCAGCGCCGTCTGTGGTCCCTCATCAGTCTCGCGGCGCACGCCTGCGTCGATGACGCCGACGCGCTGCTTGCGCGCGTCGGCATCCTGGAGCAGGCGCATCGGCCCTGCGCGGTGCTCGCCTACGGCGACCTGAAGCGCGTCGAGCTGGCCATGGCGCTCGCCAACCAGCCACGGCTCCTGCTCATGGACGAGCCGACCGCCGGCATGGCACCGGGAGAGCGCGGCGAACTGATGCGCCTGGCGGCAGGCCTTGCGCGGGAGGACGGCACCGCGGTCCTGTTCACCGAGCACGACATGGAGGTGGTGTTCACGCACGCCGATCGGGTACTCGTGCTCGCGGAGGGCGAATTGATCGCGCAGGGCCGCCCGGACGTGGTGCGCGCCGATGCGCGGGTGCGCGAAGTCTATCTCGGGGGCGGCGATGCTTGAGGTACGAGGATTGAGCGCGGCCTACGGCAAGGCGCAGGTCCTGTTCGAACTCGATTTCGTCGCCCACGCCGGCGAGGTGCTGGCACTGCTCGGCCGCAATGGCGCCGGCAAGTCCACTGCGCTGAAGCGCATCATGGGACTGCTGCCGCCGCGGACTGGCGAGATCCGCTTTGGCGGTGCCCGCATCGACGCGCTGCCGCCGTTTCGCATCGCGCGCCTCGGGCTGGGCTACGTGCCCGAAGAGCGGCGCATCTTTACCGACCTCTCGGTGCGCGAAAATCTGGAAGTCGGCCGCCAGCCGCCCCGTGACGGCGCCGCGCACTGGACACCCGACAGACTGTTCGAGCTTTTCCCGAATCTCGGCCGCATGCAGGACCGTCTGGGCGGACGCATGTCGGGCGGCGAGCAGCAGATGCTCGCCGTCGCGCGCACGCTGATGGGCAATCCGCGCGCCATTTTGCTGGACGAGCCCGCCGAAGGCCTCGCGCCGATCGTCGTCGAGCAAGTCGCGCTTGCCATCCGCGAATTGAAGGCGCAGGGCCTGTGCGTGCTGCTGTGCGAGCAGAATCTGCACTTCGCCCGGCAGCTTGCCGACCGCGCCTGCCTGCTCGAGCAGGGACGCATCCGCGCCTCGGGCACGCTCGAAGCCGTGGAATCCCTCTACGCGATGGTTTGAGGCCGCACCGAAGAAGCCGATGCTGCGGTTATCTCAGTAGCGGTAGGGTTCCGCGCATTTGACGATCTCCGCGGTGCTCGAAAGATCCAGGCAGTGCCGCGCGTCTTCGTACATCCGCAGCGGGCGCCTGCCCGTCGCCGCGGCAGTCTTCATCGGCTTCGTGCCGCCCTCGGCTCTGGCCGGCTTGCCCTGCTCGACCGTGATGCCGGCGGGCTTGGAAGCCTCCGTCTGCGCGCGGGCTGCGCTCGCGGGAAGAACCACAAGTATTGCAACAAGAGCGGCCGCTAAGGCTTTGTTTGTCATGGGTCTGTCCTCGTTCGGGAACCCCGGACGTCATGCTAGAACCATCCGGGGCCGGAAGCAATCCCCTGCTACGCTTCGGTGCCATGCTATCGCTGAACCGCTACGCTTGGCTGGCCGTGGCCACCGCCCTTGCCACCATGGCGCTGAAGGGCGCTGCGGCGTGGCTGACCGGCTCGCTCGGGCTGCTTTCGGACGCTCTGGAGTCCTTCGTCAATCTGGGGGCGGCGCTGGTCGCCCTGTATACCCTGGGCGTCGCGACGCGGCAGCCCGACGACCAGCACCCTTTCGGCTACAGCAAGGCCGAATATTTCTCCTCCGCGGTGGAAGGCGGCCTGATCCTGCTCGCGGCGCTCGCGATTGTCGCCGCGGCCATCCCCCGGCTGATCAATCCGCAGCCCATCCTGCGCATCGACGTCGGCATTTTCATCTCGCTGCTCGCGGCCGCGCTCAACCTCGGCACGGCGCTGGTGCTGCTGCGCGCCGGCAAGCGCCACGACTCCATCGCCCTCGAGGCCGACGCGCACCACCTGCTCACTGACGTCTGGACATCCATCGGCGTCGTCGTCGGCGTCGGCGCCACCGTGCTCACCGGCTGGCTGGCGCTGGACCCGCTGATCGCCATCGCCGTCGCCGTGCACATTGTCTGGACGGGCGCGAGGGTACTGCGGCGCTCGGTGCTCGGACTCATGGATCGCGCGCTGCCTGAGCCCGATCTGGAGCGCATCCGCGCCATCCTGGAGCCGTACCGGGCGGATGGACTTGACTACCACGCGCTCAGGACAAGGCGCGCGGGCCGTCTGCGGCTGGTGGAAATGCACCTTCTGGTCCCGGGAGAGATGACGGTGCGCGAGGGGCACCGCATCGCCGACCAGGTCGAGCAGCGGATCCGCGCGGAGTTGCCCGGAAGCGCGGTGCTGACGCACCTTGAGCCGATCGAGGACCCGGCGTCCTACCGGGACGAGGAATTGTTCCGTTAGTGCCAATCGGGCGCAATGCGCACATTCGCCTTCAAGCAGGTAGACGTGTTCACGGCGACACCGTTCCTCGGCAACCCGGTGGCGGTGGTGATCGGCGCCGATGCGCTGCAGCCGTCGGCGATGCAGCGCATCGCTGCGTGGACCAATTTGTCAGAAACGACGTTCCTGCTCAAGCCGACGCAGATGGGCGCCGACTACCGCCTGCGCATCTTCACCCCACGCCAGGAACTGCCGTTTGCCGGTCATCCGACGGTGGGCAGCGCGCATGCGGCGCTGGAAAGCGGATTCGTGACGGCGGACAACGGGAAACTGAAGCAGGAGTGCGATGCGGGAGTTCTTGATCTTTCCGTGGAAGTTGCCGGCGGCGTGTGCCGCATCTTCGTGCGCGCGCCGCAGCCGAAGATGAGGGAGGTGGCTGCGCCGCTGTTCGATGGCGCGCGTGCCTTGCGGGTGGACGTTGGCCCCGTCTGGATAGTGGTGGACCTCGGCGATGCGCAGGCAGTCGATGCGTTGGCGCCCGACCTGGCGGCGATCGAGAAGATGTCGAACGCATTGCAGGCCACTGGCGTCACCGTATTCGGCCGCACGGGCGATGTGAAGCTGCCCGTGCACGTGCGCTCCTTCGCACCGGCGCACGGCGTACCCGAGGATCCAGTGTGCGGCAGCGGCAATGTATCGGTGGCTGCCTTCCTGCGCGAGACCGGCCTGTTGCGGGACTTCGGTCCTGCCTACACCGCCCGCCAGGGCATGCAGGTCGGCCGGGACGGCCGCGTGCAGGTACGCGTGAGCCCCGACGCAATCGAAATCGGCGGCGAGGCGGTTACCTGCGTGGACGGAAAACTGCGCGTCGACTAATCGATCCGGCAGGCCTCCTCGAAGGTCAGCCTGGGATTGCGCGGAAAGATCTTCGCCGGATCGGCCTTGCCGAGATTGATCAGGAAGTTAGATTTCCAGCGCCCGTCCGGGAAGAACGCGGCATCGACCTTGGCGTTGTCGAACCCGGACATCGGGCCGCAATCCAGGCCGAGCGCGCGCGCGGCAATGATGAAGTAGGCGCCCTGCAGCGAGCCATTGCGCAGTGCGACGCGATCGCTCGTCGCCTTCTTATCTTCGCCCTCGAAGCCGTCCTTCGCCTTCGGATTGTTGGGAAACGTCTTCGGCAGGTTCTCGTAGAAGCGCGAGTCGTAGGCGATGAGCGCCGTGACCTGCGCTTTCATCGTCTTGTCGAGGTTGCCGGGACTGAGCGCCGGCGCCAGCTTCTCCTTCGCCGCCTTCGAGCGCACGAACACGATGCGCATGGGCTGCGTGTTCATGGTCGTCGGCCCCCACTTCATCAGGTCGTAGACCTGGCGCAGCCTCTCGTCGGTGACCGGCGTGTCGAGAAAACCCTGCGGCGTATGCGCGTCGCGGAAAATCAGATCGAGGACCTTGTCGTCCGGCATGAGCACCTCCTGCGCCGATGTTAGCATCGGCCGCATGCAGCTTTCGCAGTGGATTCGCCCCGGCGACGGCGTCGTTTTCGGCCAGGCCTGCGCCGAGCCGCAATCGCTGGTGGAGGCGCTCGTGGCGCAGCGCGCCGCGTATTCCGGCGCCACGCTGTTCATGGGCGTCAACTGGTCCGGCACCGTCAAGCCCGAGCATGCCGATCACCTGCGTCTTACCGCATACTGCGGCTCGGGCCATAACCGCGCGCTGGCGAATGCCGGCGTCCTGGACATCCACCCGCATCCCTATTCGCAGCTCGGCACGCTGATCCGCAATCGCAGAATCCGCGCCGACGTGGTTCTCGTCCAGGTCAGTCCGCCCAACGCCAGGGGCGAATACAGCCTCGGGTTGGCGGCGGAATACCTCGTCCCCGCACTCGAGTCATGCCGCGCCGTGATCGCCGAGGTCAATTCGCGCGTTCCCTGGACCCATAGCGAACGATTGCTGAAGAAGGCGGATTTCGCCGCCGTGCTCGAATCGTCCCGGGAACCGGTCGCGTTTCCCTACGGCAGCGCGGGCGCCCTCGAACAGGCGATCGCGCGCCACGCGGCACCCTTCATTGCGGACGGCAGCACGATCGAAACCGGGTTGGGCGCGTTGCCCGACGCGGTGCTGCGCCTGCTCGGCGACCGCCGGAACCTGCGCATTCATTCCGGCTCCCTGGGGGATGGGTTGGTCGAACTGATGCAGAGGGGTGTCGTGCTCGAGGCACAGGGCGGAACCCTCATGGGCACGCGCAAGCTGTTCGACTTCGCGCGAGAAAACCCAGCGCTGCGTCTGCGCTCCACCGAGTACACGCACAATCCGAGGGTGCTGGCGCAGATCGAACGTTTCGTGGCCGTCAATTCCGCGGTCGAAGTGGACTACACCGGCCAGGTGAATGCCGAAGTGGCAAGAGGCAGCTACCTTGGCGCGGTCGGCGGCGCGCTCGACTTCATCCGCGCGGCCAACCAGTCGCCCGGCGGCGTGTCGCTGATGCTGCTGCCCGCCGCGCGCATCGTCGAGCAGCTGCAGGGCCCGGTGGCCACGCCGCGCAGCGAGGCCGGCGTCATCGTCACCGAGCGCGGCGCGGCCGACCTCAGGGGCTGCACGCTGCGCGAGCGCATCGAGCGCATGCGCAAAATCGCTAGCGGAAGTTCCTGAGCTCCTTGACCGTCCAGAAGGGCGCGACTGCAAAGCCGACGGCGCACAGCGAAAGTGCAAACCCCGCGCGATAACCGCCGGTCAGGTCGTGCAGCACGCCACTCATCAACGAGCCGAATGCCGCGCCGATGGCGTTGGCGGCGAATATCAACCCGTAGATCGTGGCCACCCTCGGCCCGGCAAACTTGCGGGTGGCAATGGCTGAGATGATCGGCCCGCGCACGCCCATGCACAGCCCGAAGACGCCGACGAAACCGGCAAGCAGCGCGCCAGAGGACCAATACGAAAGCGCCAGCAGGAGCAGCACGCCGACCGCCGTGCCGGCGAAGCTCGCGCTGACGGTGTTGCGATAGCCGAAGCGATCGGCCGCCAGGCCGCTCATCGAAACCGAGACTACCGACAGCATGCCGGTGACGCCGAACGCGGCAGCGGCAGTGATCGGCGAGAAGCCGAGGTCGATGAAATAGACCACCGCCTGCACCAGCACCGCGAACATTCCGGTGGCGGTGAAGAAGAAAACCTGCACCAGCGCCCAGTACATGCGCGTGCGCACCGCGGAGCGTACCGTCCAGCCGTCTCCGGTGGCGCGCTCCCGCAGGCCGCTCACGCTGTCCTGCATGCCGGCGACATACTGCCGCCAGGGCACCGCGAACATCGCGAAGGGCACTGCCAGGAAGACGGCCGCGCCCAATACCTGATAAGTACCGCGCCAGCCGATCCGGTCGATCAAGGTTTGCGACAGCGGCACGAACAGCAGCACCCCGGTGCCGGTGGCCGAGAAGGCGATGCCAATCGCCGTGGACAGTCGCGCGCGGTACCAGCGCGTGAGCAGGGCCGAGGCTGGCACCATGCCCACCAGACCCACGCCGACGCCGATCATCACGCCGATGAAGAGGTAGAACTCCCACAGATTGCCGAGCGTGGACGCGAGGAAGAAGGCGGCCGACAGGCACAATAGCCCGCCGCTGTAAGTAACGCGCGGTCCGAAGCGATCGAACAGCGTGCCGGCCAGAGGTGCCATGAAAGCGCCCACCAGCAGGTACATCGAGTACACGCTGGTGAGCTGCGAGCGCGCCCAGCCGAATTCGCGTTCCAGCGGCAGCAGGAATACGGCATAGGTGTCGCCGCTGCCGCGGCCCAGCAGGTTGAAGAGGAACACGGTCGCCAGCACCGCGACCGCGGTGCGGCCCTGACTGCTCAATGTTGCGCCGGCTCGAGCCCGTAAACCTGGCGCAGGTACGCGAGGTAGCCGGGATCTTTGCTGACCGTCTTGCCCGGTGCATCGGATACCTTGGCCACCGGCTGGCCGTTGCATTCGGTCATCTTGATGACGATGTTGATCGGCTCGAAGCCGAGGTCGTTGGTGAGATTGGTGCCGATGCCGAACGCGGTGCGCGCGCGGCCGTGGAAGCGGCGCGCGATCTCGATGGCCAGCGGAAACGACAGCTGGTCGGAGAAGATCAGCGTCTTGTTGTGCGGGTCGACGCGGTTCTGCTGGTAGTGCGCGATCATCTTCTCGCCCCAGGCGAACGGATCGCCCGAATCGTGGCGCGCACCGTCGAACAGCTTGCAGAAATACAGGTCGAAGTCGCGCAGGAACGCGTCCATGCCGTAGGTATCCGAGATCGCGATCCCCAGGTCGCCGCGATACTCCTGCGCCCACTTGTCCATGGCGAATACCTGCGCATCGCGCAGGCGCGGGCCAAGCGCCTGGCAGGCCTGCATGTACTCGTGCGCCAGCGTGCCGAGCGGCGTCACGCCGAAGCGCATCGCCAGCCAGACATTGGAGGTGCCGGCAAAGTACTGCGGCACTTCGCTCTTCAGCGTGCGCATCACCTCTTCGTGCCAGGCGAGCGAGAAGCGCCGCCGCGTGCCGAAATCGGAGATCCTGAAATCGAGCGCCGGCTCGACCTTGCGCACCAGGTCGATTTTTGCCGCCAGGCGCCTGCGCCCCTCGCCCAGGTCGGCGCCCGGCCGGGTGCGTCGGAAGTACACCTCGGAAACGATGGCCAGCACCGGAATTTCGTACAGGATCGTATGCAGCCACGGCCCGTGGATGGTGACGTCGATCTCGCCCGGCGCCGCGCCGCGGCCGATGCGGATGTACTTCTCGTTGAATTGGAACAGCCCGAGAAAGTCGACGAAGTCCGACTTCATGAAACGCAGCCCGCGCAGGTAGGCGAGCTCGTCGTCGCGGAAGCGCAGCTGACACAGGTTGGCGACCTCGCGACCGATTTCGTCCAGGTAGGGCGTCAGATCGACCCCCTCGGTGCGGCACTTGAAGCGGTACTCCACCTGCGCACCCGGAAAATGGTGCAGCACCACCTGCATCATGGTGAACTTGTACAGATCGGTGTCGAGCAGCGAGCGGATGATCATGCGGGAATTTTAACGGCGGCAAAGCGCGCCGTGACCCCAGGTTCGCCGCTGCGCCGCCAGCCATGCGGCATCGCCGCCGTGCCGTGCACGACGCCCAAGCGCCCGCGCGCATCAAGCGCGATAGCGCCGATCGGTTCGCCGAAGCGGCGCGCCATGTCGTCGAGCGCCTCGCGCAAAGCCTCTTCGGGGGCAGCGCCGCGCGCAATGCGATCGGCGACGTCCTTGGCGGTCACATAACGCAGCACTTGCTCGCCCCAGCCGGTTGCCGATACGGCGGCGTGCGCCGCAGCGTAGTTGCCGGCGCCGGGTATCGGCGAGTCGCCGACCCGCCCGGGCCGTTTGCCTTCGCGTCCGCCCGTCGACGTGGCTGCGGCCAGCCGCCAGGCGTCATCCAGCGCCACGGCACCCACCGTTCCGCCGCGCTGCCCGGCGCGCACGGCGCGCGGCAGTCCCGGATCGTAGTCGGCGAATCCCTGCTCGCGCGCGAAGGCGCTCGCCGCGGAACCGGCGAGCAGCACGCAGTCGGTGGCTTGCAGCACGCGCCTTGCGACCAGGACCGGATTGCGCACGCGCTCGATGCAGGCAACGCCGCCGGCGGCGAGCGTATCGCCTGCCATTACGCTGGCGTCCATTTCCACCTCGCCGCGGGAATTCAGCACCGACCCCGTACCCGCATTGAACAGGGGATCGTCCTCGAGGCTGACGACGGCCTCGACCACTGCGTCCAGCGCGCTGCCTCCCGCCGCCAGCACCCCCCAGGCGACGGCCGCCGCGCGCGCCACTCCGGCGACGGCGAGGGTGCGGTCGGCAGCGTCCCAGCGCCCTGCCCCGCCATGCACCACGATCGCGGCCATGCGTCATTCTACTTGCGCGGTGCTCGATACTGGATATACTTCCATCACTGTAATTAGACACAGTATGTGGGGGACCGTATGGGCACCGCCGAACCGCTGACCGAACGACAGGGCGAAATTCTGAAGCTGGTCCGAGAACTCACTGAGTCCTCGGGCTTTCCGCCCACGCGCGCCGAGATCGCGGAGAAGATGGGGTTCCGCTCGGTGAACGCCGCCGAGCAGCACCTGCGTGCGCTGGAAAGGAAGGGCGCGCTCGAGATCCTGCAGGGCGCTTCGCGCGGTCTGCGCGTCAAGGACAAAGGCGGCGCGCGCGCGGGCCGCCTGATGGAATTGCCGGTGGTCGGCCGCGTGGCCGCGGGCAGTCCTGTGCTCGCCGAGGAACACCTGCAGGGCCACTATCAGGTGGATCCGAATCTGTTCACGCCGCGCGCCGACTACCTGCTCAAAGTGCGGGGCATGTCGATGCGCGACGCCGGCATCCTCGACGGCGATATGCTGGCCGTGCACCGCACGCCGGAGGCGCGCACCGGTCAGGTGGTCGTGGCGCGGCTCGCGGACGAAGTCACGGTGAAGCGCTACCGGCGGCGCGGCCACAGTGTGCAGCTGCTGCCCGAGAATGCCGATTTCGCGGCAATTGAAGTGGACCTGCGGCGCGACCCGTTCACCATCGAGGGCGTTGCTGTCGGGGTGATCCGCAACGGCCGCGGGCTGTAGCCAGCCCCGGCGGCCCTCGGCCTACGGCCGCAGCCGATATAATCGGGGGCGAATTCCGCCTCTAGATGACATCCGGCAGCGCCGCACCTGTTGACTTGACCCCCACGCCCGAGGCAAACGCTCGCGCCGCGGATGGCAGCGGCCGCGCCGATCCGCAGCGTGTCCTCGCGGACCGTGTCGATCAGCTCTACAGCCAGATGCCGCTGGGCATGCTGGCGCATCTGCTGATCGGCGGCATTGCCACTTACGAGCTCTGGGACGAGCGTACCCGCGATCTGGTGCTGTTCTGGTGGGGCCTCGTGCTGCTGGTGACCGCCGCGCGTGCCGTCCTGTATTTCGGCTACCGCGCCAGTGCCAACAAGACCGGCGAAACCGAGCAGTGGATGCGCTGGCTGGCGATCAGCGCGCTGGCCAGCGGCGTCACCTGGGGTTTCGCCGGCGCGGTGTTCTTCCCATCGCACACCGACGAGCAGCAGGTATTCCTCGCTTTCCTGCTCGCGGGCGTCGCTTCGGCCGGCATCCCCGCCTACGCCGCTTCGTGGCCGATGTTCGCCATGTACGCCGGCGTCATTGTGCTGCCCTTTACTTATGTGCTGGCGAATTTCGGCAACCGGCTGTTCACGGAAATTGCCCTGCTGGTGCCGTTCTTCTATCTGATCAATGTCGGCATCGCCTACCGCCTGAACCGCGTCTTCCTGTCGGGCTACCGGCTGCGCCACGCCTATGACCGCCTGACGGAAGATCACACGCGGCTCAACAAGCAGCTCGAGCAGCAGATCGAAGATCTGCTGGAGGCGCGCCAGGAGGTAGAGGCGTCCGGGCGCAAGCTGACGCTGTTCGCCGAGCGCGCACCGATCTCGGTCATCGAAATGGACGCGAATTCCACCATCCTGGAAGTGAATCCCGCCGCCGAAAACATGCTCGGCTACTCGACGCTCGAGCTCATCGGCCGCAGCGCCTTGAACACGCTGTTTCCCGCGGACGAGACCACCCTGACGCCCGCCTGGTGGGCGCATTTCGTCTCCCACCGCGAGCCGGTGAATCGACTGCGGGCACGCTGCCTGCGCCGGGATGGCCTCGAGGTGGACTGCGAGTTCTCGATCACCCCGTTGGTGAACGATGCGGGGGACCTGGTATCGATCATCGCCCAGTGCCAGGACATCACGCAACAACTTGAGGCCGAGCGGCTGAAAAAGGAGTTTACCGCGACGCTATCGCACGAACTGCGCACGCCGCTCACTTCGATTATCGGCTCCTTGCAGCTCGTGACCAGCGGCGTCGTCGGCGAGGTCGGCGGCGAGATTTCCGAGCTGGCGACCGTCGCCGAGCGTAACGCCCAGCGGCTGCTCGATCTCATCAACGACCTGCTGGACATCGACAAGATCGAATCCGGGAAATTCACGCTCGCCCCCGAAAGCATTCAGCTCAGCGAGCTGGTGCAGGAAGCCCTGATCCTCAACAAGTCCTACGCGGATCGCTTCAGGGTCAAGCTCGAGGTCCGGGGCACTGTGCCGGACGTTCGTGTGCGCGTGGACCGCAAGCGGCTCATGCAGGTGATGACCAATCTGCTGTCGAATGCTGCGAAGTTCTCGCCCGAAGGATCCGCGGTCGAAGTAAGCACGCGGTGCACCGATGGCATTGTTCGTGTCGAGGTCAGCGATCGCGGACCGGGCATCCCGGACGAATTCCGCGCGCGCATGTTCACGCGCTTCGCGCAGGCCGATTCCACCACCACCCGCAACAAAGGCGGCACCGGCCTCGGCCTGGCCATCAGCAAGCGCCTGATCGAGCTCATGAGCGGCCACATCGGCTTTGACAGCCGCACGGGCGGCGGCGCAACGTTCCATTTCGAGCTGCCCGCTCTGACCGACGCGATTTCCCCCTGAGGACGAGGACAAGATGCCCGATCGCCCACTACAAAAGGTCTGCTATGTGGAAGACGACGACGACATCCAGCGCATTGCGCGGTTGGCTCTGGAGCGCGTCGGCAAGATGGAGGTGTCCATCATCGGCGACCCGACAGCCGCAATCGACGGCATCCTCGCCTTCAAGCCGGACCTGGTATTGCTCGACTGGATGATGCCGGTGATGGACGGGCCGACGCTGTTCAAGCGCATGCGTGAAATTGATTCGCTGCGCGACATGCCGGTCGTTTTCATTACTGCCAAGGCCTCGCAACGCGAGCTCGAGGAATTGCGCGGGATGGGCGTGGCCGGGGTCCTGTCGAAGCCCTTTTCACCGAAGGATCTACCCGAGCAGCTGCGCGCCATCTGGCGCGAATTGCCCTAGCCGCCGACCACCTCAGCGACCGTCACATCCACGTGCCCGGATTCGAGCGTGCGCCGAATCCGGTAGGGCTCGTCCGCCGCAACCTTGGGCAGCTTCGCCAGATTGAGGAATTTCTGCGGCTTGAGCGGCTGGCCGTGGGCGTCGCGCACCACCATGACTTTGGGCTGCAAGCGCTGCTCGGGGTTCTGCGCCACCACCACGCCGATCTCGCCGCTGTTCAGTTCGACAACGCTACCGACCGGAAAGTAGCCGATGCAGCGGATGAATTGCTCGACCAGCTGCGGCTGGAATGTCCTGCCCCGCATCCTGAACAGCAGATTGAGTGCATTCGACGGCGACATCGCTTCCGCGTACGGCCGCTTGACGGTCAGCGCATCGAAGGTATCGACGATGCCGGCCATGGCACCGATCACGCCGAGCGCGTTGCCCTTCTGGCCGCCTGGATAGCCCGAGCCGTCGTAGCGCTCGTGATGAAGAACGGCAGTATCTGCCACCGCCGCCGGCAGGCTGCTGGTACCGGCGAGAATCTCCCTGCCGCGGGCCACGTGGCCGCGGATGATCTTGAACTCGGCAGGTTCGAGCCGGGTGACCTTCTGCAGCATCTCCTGGGGCAGCTCCAGCATGCCGACATCCTGCAGCAGCCCGACCAGACCCGCGTGCTCGATGTCCTCCTCGCTCATGCCGAGAAAGCGGGCGAAGGCGATCATGTAGACCGAGACATCTACGGCGCGCTCGAGCTGGTAGCCGCCGCGCTTGCGCATGGCGGAAAAAAGCATCAGTGCATCGGGATTGCGCAGCATGCTCGCCGTAATACTGCCGACGGCCGTACGGGCCTGCTTCGCCTCGAGCAGCTTGCGCACGCGCACGGCATCGAACACGTCGGCGAGCGAATCATGCACCTCCTGCAGCGCATCGCGGGCCCGCGGCCATTCGTTCTCCACGGCGACGCTTTCGCGGTGCACGAATCGTCCGGCACCGGGAAGCCCCGCGAGCGGCGCGCCAGCTGCGGCAATCGCCTGTATTGGCTCGGCTTTCTCCGTGTCGATGTACACCTCACGGCACAATTTCCTGAGACTGTCGAGCTCCTCCTGCGAGCGCACGATAAAGCCCTGATACATGAAAGGCGTGCCGACCCACGGGCGATCGAGCTCCCAGACGTACATGCCCGTCTGCAGCTCGTCGACGGAGATCTTCTTCTTCATCGACCTGCGGCGACGGCCCGACTACTGGCCCTGGTAGAACTTGCGTGACAGGTAGCCGATCACTTCGTCGGCATTGCGAAAGCGCGCGTCGCGGTCCTTTTCCAGCAGCTTGTCGAACAGACGCTGGAAGCGCTGCAGGCGCTCGGGCAGCCCGGGCGGTGGCGTATTGAGGTGATGCAGCGCCACTTCCACCGCGGTTTCCCCCTCGAACAGGTGCGAACCCAGCATCATCTGGTACAGCAGCACGCCGGCGCTGTAGATATCGGTGCGCAGATCAAGCGCCCTGCCCTGCACCTGCTCCGGGCTCATGTAGCGCGGCGTGCCGAGGATCTCGCCCTTGTTGGTATTGTCGACGGAATCGATGTGCTTGGCGATGCCGAAGTCGACGATCGCCAGGCTGCCATCGGATCGGAACATGAGATTCTGCGGCTTCAGGTCCCGGTGCAGGATGCCCTGTTCGTGGATGTCGCCCAGCGCGAACATCAGTTCGCGGAAGATGCGCAGCGCCTCCTCCGGCGGCAGGGCCTTGTTGTCGAGGCGCTTGTTGAGGTCGCCGCCGTCGAAGAATTCCATCACCAGGTAGGCATTGTCATCCGACACGCCGTGGCTATGAATGCGCGCCACGTGGCGCGTGCGGATGCGCTCCACGAGGTTGTATTCCTCGATGAAGCGCGCGAGCGCGCGCTCTTCCTGCGTCACTTCGCTACGCAGGATCTTCACCACCAGCGGCTCGTCGTCTGACTCGCGCGACGCCAGGTACACCCGCGACATGCCGCCTTCGCCGATCAGACGCAGCACCTTGATCCCGGGAATCTTGACGCGCGCGCCGAGAATGTGCCCTTCCATGCGCGCCGCGATTTCGGGCGGCACGGTCTTCTCGATCTTGTCGTGCGCGACATCGCGAATGGCGGTGATCAGGCGCTCCTTGGTGAGCTCCTGCTTGCGCTGATACTCGTCTGCGCCCGCCTTCATGGCGCGTACCGCGATGATCTCGTTGCCCGCGCCGGTCAGGAAAATGATCGGCGGACAGTCGGGGCGCTTCTTGAAATCCGCCAGCCATTGCAGGCCATCGCCGCGCCCCAGCATGTAGTCGAGGATGATGACGTCGTAGGCACCGAGCTTGAAGGTGGCGCCCGGCTTGTCGCGCTCCAGCGGGTCGTACTCCTCGACGTCGCCCGCCGGCCACTGCTGGCGGATGTAGTGCGCCAGCAGATTGCGCAGGTCGGGGTCGTCGTCGATGACCAGCACCCTCATGCCGAAGCCTCCGTCGACGCCTGCACCGCGAACACGGCAATCGGTTCGGACCGGCCGCGCAAGGCCACGTCGCCACGCTCGGTGACGCTATAACCGGACAGCAGGCGCCGGATGCGCTCGTACACCGGACCGCACACCAGCACTTCCCCCGCAGCGGCCATCTGCATGAGACGCGCAGCGGTGTTTACCGGATTGCCGATGATGGTGTAGTTCGCGTAGTGCTCGGAGCCGACGTTGCCGATGATCGCCTCGCCGGTACAGATGCCGACGCCAACACCCAGGTCGAGTCCGTGCCGCCGGTGCCAGGCTGCTGCCACCGGCGCGAAGCGGCCCACCATCTCGAGGGCGGTGCGCCAGGCGCGCTCGGCGGCATCGGGCTGGGGAAAGGGGACGTTAAAGCCGACGAGCAGGCTGTCGCCGGCCATGTTAAAGATGGTGCCGTCGTGCTGGTAAGCCGCGTCGGTCAGCACGGCGAAATACTCGTTCAGCATGCCGACCACGGCGCCCACCTCGTTCTTCTCGGTGAGGCGCGTGAAGCCCCGCAGGTCGGCAAACAGGGCCACCAGGTTCGTGCGCTGAGCGCGGCCCTGGAACGGGTCGCCCTGGTCGCCAGCGGCGTCGGCGATGCGATCCGCGAGCCGCGGCGAAATGTAGCGGGAAAACGCCTTGCGAATCGCGTCCTTTCGCTGTACCTCGGCCGCCAGGCGACGACTTTCGAGCTCCTTGCGCGTTTCGTGCAGCCGGCGAAGCGTCTTTACGCGCGCCAGCAGTTCTTCGCGCTTCACCGGCTTGGAAAGAAAGTCGTCGGCGCCCGCCTCGATGCCGCGCACGCGGCTGTCACTGTCCTCCAGCGAAGTGACGAGGACGACCGGGATCAGCGCCGTCGCCTCGTCGCTCTTCAGTTGGCGGCAGACCTCGAAACCGCTGGCGCCGGGCATCATGACGTCGAGCAGCACAAGGTCGGGCGGCGTCGCGCTTACGTGCGCCAGCGCGGCGTCGCCGTCGGACGCGGTCTCGACCTTCATGCCTTCCCTTTGCAGCAGCAGCCCGAGGAACGCCACCATGTCGGCGTCGTCGTCCACCACCAGGACGCGAAAGGCCGCTGGCGCGGGAGGGGTGCCGGGACTCCCCGCCCGCTTACTCATAGACCACCTGGACCTTGGACAGATAGTCTGCGTACTCGCCAATGCAGGCATCGATGGCCTTGCGGTCCGAGTCCCGCGCACCGTCTTCGATGCGCTTGCCGATTTCCGAGATCGTGGCGAATCCGTAGGAGTTGCCGACGCCTTTCATGCGGTGGCCGAGGTGGCGCAGTTGGTCGAAATCTCCGCTGGCCAGCGCTCTTCGCAGCGATTCGAGCTCCTTGTGCCGGTTCTTGAAGAATACGGGGATCAGGTCCTCCAGATCCTTGGCGACGGTGACCATGAGGTTGGATTTTATCATTTCGCGGGGGATTATAAGGGCTGGGCCGCCGGCCGATGCTGTGGATTGTCAAAGCCGGTCAGGGGGTTAGACAGCCCAGTGAAAATCACGCGAGGGCACGAGAAGCTGGCCCAGCAGCGAACTGCGGTCGATCAGCCGCCGGGCGATCAGATGCACGACCTCGCCGTCGCGCTCGATTCGACCTTCGACCGCGAGCAAGCGCGCACCCAGCAGCTCGCGGCGCTGGCGCTCGACCAGATCGCGCCAGACCACCACGTTGACGCAACCCGTCTCGTCCTCCAGAGTGACGAAAATCACGCCGCTCGCCGTATCCGGGCGCTGACGGCAGGTCACCAGTCCCGCGGTGCGCGCCTGGCTGCCGTGCACTTGGGCGTGCACCGCGACCGCCGGCAGCAGACCCAGGTTGCTCAGGCGCGGGCGCAGGAGCGCAAGTGGATGCTTGCCGAGGCTCAGGCCAAGGCTCGCGTAGTCGGCGACGATGTCCTCGCCCTCCCCGGGCGGCGGTAAGGCGAGCGCCGGCTCGTCGATGAACGCCTCACGCAGTACGCCCGCTGCCTGCGTCATCCCTGCCGCGGCCCAGTGCGCCTGGCGCCGGTGCCCGGCGAGCGCGGCGAGCGCGCTGCCCGCCGCCAGGCACCTCAAGTCGCGCCGGTTGAGCGCGGCGCGGCGCGCGAGATCCTCTACGGAGGCGAACGCCCCTGCCGTCCGCGCCGTAGCGATCCTGGCCCCGGCCGCTGCCGCCAACCCGCCTACCATGCGCAGCCCCAGGCGCAGAGCCCCGTCCTCCAGCGTGCAATCCCATAAGCTGACGCTGACGTCGGGCGGCCGCACTTCGACGCCATGGCGCCGCGCATCCTGCACGAGTTGCGACGGCGCGTAGAAACCCATCGGCTGGCTGTTGAGCAGCGCGGCGCAAAACGCCGCCGGATGGTGGCACTTGAGCCACGCGGAGACGTACACCAGCAGCGCGAAGCTGGCCGAGTGCGATTCGGGGAAACCGTACTCGCCGAAGCCGAGGATCTGGCGGTAGACGCCTTCCGCGAACTCGCGCCGGTAGCCGCGCTCGAGCATGCCCTGCACCAGCCGTCGCTCGAAAGGCTCGAGTCCGCCCTTTCGCTTCCACGCCGCCATCGAGCGGCGCAGCTGGTCGGCTTCGCCCGGCGTGAAGCCGGCGGCGACCACCGCCAGCTGCATGACCTGCTCTTGGAAGATCGGCACGCCGAGGGTGCGTTCCAGCACCCCCTGCACCGCCACGCTCGGATAGGCCACCGGCTCCAGGCCGCGGCGCCGGCGCAGGTAGGGATGCACCATGCCGCCCTGGATCGGCCCGGGGCGCACGATCGCCACCTCGATCACCAGGTCGTAGAAATTCTCCGGCCGCAGGCGCGGCAGCATGCTCATCTGCGCGCGCGATTCGATCTGGAACACGCCAACCGTGTCCGCCTTCTGGATCATGGCGTACACGGCAGGATCTTCCGCGGGCACCTGGTGCATCTTCATCCCCAGGAAATCCAGCGCGCGGCGGATCGCCGAGAGCATGCCGAGCGCGAGGACGTCGACCTTCAACAGCCCGAGCGCCTCGAGATCGTCCTTGTCCCACTGAATCACGGTGCGCCCGGGCATGGCCGCGTTCTCGATCGGCACCAGCTCGGCCAGCGGTCCGCGCGAGATGACGAAGCCGCCGACATGCTGCGACAGATGGCGCGGGAAGCCCACCAGCTCGCCCGTGAGCGTCACCAGCCGCTCGAGCGCCGGGCTCGCCGGGTCGAGGCCGGTGTCGGCAAGCCGCTCGGGCAGCACGCGGCGCCCGTCCCACCAAGCGAGCGAGCGGGCCGCGCGCTCCACCTGCTCCGGGGCGAGGCCGAGCGCCTTGCCCAGGTCGCGCACGGCGCTCCGCGGACGGTAGCAGATCACGGTGGCGGCGAGCGCGGCGCGCTCACGGCCGTACTTCCCATAGATGTACTGGATCACCTCCTCGCGGCGCTGATGCTCGAAGTCGACATCGATGTCGGGAGGCTCGTTCCTCTCCCGCGACACGAAACGCTCGAACAGCGTCGACAATCGCCCCGGGTCCACTTCGGTGATGCCGAGCGCATAGCACACCGCCGAGTTCGCCGCCGAGCCGCGGCCTTGGCACAGGATGCCGCGCTCGCGCGCAAAGCGCACGACGTCGTGCACGGTGAGAAAGAACGCCTCGTAGCGCAGCTCGGCGATCAGGCGCAGCTCGTAATCGATGAGCGCACGCACCCTCTGCGGCACGCCGGAGGGAAAGCGCCAGGCGAGGCCCTGCGCGGTGAGTCCCGCCAGGCGACCGGCGGGAGTTTCCCCGGGCGGCACCAACTCCTCGGGATACTCGTAGCGCAACTCGTCGAGCGAAAAAGCGCAGCGCCCGGCGATGGCCGCGCTCTCGGCGAGCAGCTCGGACGGATAGAGCTGCGCCAGGCGCACGCGCGCGCGCAGGTGCCGCTCGGCATTCGGGAACAAGGCGCGCCCGCAGCGCTCGACTGGCGCGCCGAGCCGGATTGCCGTGAGCGCATCCTGCAGCGGCCGACGCGAGCGCAAGTGCATGTGCACGTCTCCCGCCGCCACCAGCGGCAGGCCGCTGGCGCTCGACAACTCGCGTAGGGATTCGAGCCAGGCACGGTCATTGGGTCCGCAATGCAGTTCCGCGGCGATCCAGGCGCGTCCGGTGAAGTGCCCGGCAAGCCAGTGCGCATCGCCCTCGAGCAGCAGCGCGAGCAGGCCGCTCCCGGCGCAGACCTCGACATCAGAGCGCGCCAGGACGTACGTCCCCTTCCTCCCGCGCCGCCGCCCTGTCGTGATCAGGGCACAGAGCGCCCCGTAAGACCCGCGGTCCGTCGCCAGCAGTACCAGCCGCGTGCCGTCCTCCAGCCGCAACTCGGCGCCGGCGATCAGCTTGAGCTTGTGCTCCTTCGCCGCAACGTGTGCGCGCACGATGCCCGCGAGCGAGCATTCATCGGTAAGCGCCAGCGCCGAGTAGCCGAGCGCGGCCGCGCGTTCCACCAACTCCTCCGGATGCGAGGCACCGCGCAGGAAGGAGAAGTTCGACAGGCAATGCAGCTCGGCGTATTCAGGCAAACAGCCCATGCAGGAACCACCCTTCGCGCGCGCGATAGATCCAGGCGAGGGACGCGCCCCGCGCGGCGATGAAGTAGTCGCGCGCCACGTCATCGCCGTCCCACCAGCCCGACTCGATGCGCTCGGGCCCGGCGAGCAGCACGAACTCCCCCTCGCCGAGGCGGCGCGGCGGCTCAAGCAGCCACAGCGGGCGCGGCCCCGGCGGCATCTCGTCCGTGCCCGCCACGCCGCCGGCCGCACGCCACGCGCGCTCGGGGCGGTGCTCGGCGTGCGTCGCCAGCCCATGCACCACGGCACCGCCGAGCCGCGCCTGCAGGCGCTCGGTGAGCCGCTCCCAGGCTTCGGCTTCGCTGCGCGCGTCGCCAAACAGGCCGGGCGCGGCGCCCGCCAGCGGCGCAAGCCCGGCGGCCTCGAGCCCGATCGCCTCCGCCGGGCTTTTCAGGACGATCGCCCCGAGGTGCTCGCGTAACAGCCGCTGCCAGTGCTCGGTATCGCGGTGCGGCGTGGCGGAACCGACATCGATCACTGTCGAGCGCTTGTGCCGATGCGTCAGGCTGAGCGTGAAACCCCGCACGCCAGCCTGGCGTGCGGCAAGGAAGCCTTCCAGCTGCAGCAGCAGCCGGCGCGCGGCAAACAGCACGCGATCGGCCTCCATCACCGGCGCCGGCAGCTCGAGCTGCGCCTTGAAGCGCTCGGGGGGCACGAAAAAAACACGCGGCTCCGGCGCTTGCCCGAGGGCCCGGTCGAGATCCCTGAGAAGCCCCTGGCCGAAGCGCGCCGTGATCCCGGCGCGCGGTAGCTGCATCAGCTCGCCCAGCGTCCTGACGCCGATCCTGCGCAGCAGCGCGAGGGCCTCCGGCTCGGGACCGATCGCGCCGATCGGCAGTGCCTGCAGCGTTTCTCCCCCGCCTCGGGCCAGCCAGAGCGCGGCGCGCGGGGTCGGTCCGGCGGCGAGCTGCCCCTCGAAGCCGAGGTCCGCGAGACCGCCGCGCAGGCGCGCCATGAGCCGGGCGATGCCGCCGAACAGCCGCAGGCTGCCCGCGACTTCGAGCAGCACGCCCTGTGGGGGCTCGAGCGAGACTTTCGCCGTGAACTGACATGCCCAGGTGGCGATCGCCTCGAGCGCCCCGGCTTCGGCGGCCGCATCGCGCGGCAGGATGCGCAACTGCGGCGCCAGCGCCCAGGCCGCCGTGAGCGCGCTCCCCGGGCGCACGCCCAATGCCTCGGCCGCGCCGTTGCAGACCAGCACCGAGCGGTTCTCGACCACCGCCCAGGACTCGTCCACAACCTCAAGCGGGGCACGGCCGCGCAGCCTGGCTTCGAGGCTGAGCCGGGGAAAGCAAAGCGCCACCCACAGCATGGACGGGTCTCGGGATCGGTATGCGCAGAGGCACGGCAAGCTGCGCGCCACGGCGCTTGAAAATGCGTACGGCGAGTTGCCCGCCGTCGGGTTCGAGCGCCAGCCGCAAAGGCGCGGGCGAGGATTCCTGCGCTGCCTGCAGCGGCCGGAACAGCAGGGCCACGGCAGCCGCGCCCGCCTCCGCCGCCAGGGCGAGCCGCCGCAACTCGCCGTAGCCCGCGCGCGGCAGCCACATGAGCAGCGCCCGGCAGGCGCCGGCGCGCAGCACCTGCTCCGCCGCCCACAGCGCATCCCGCCTGCCCGGCGCCCTGACCACGGTCAGGAATTCCAGGCGCAGACCGGCGGCGGCAAGCCCCGGGGCATAAGGCAGATGCGGGGGCGCCAGCCAGGCAATGCGCCCATCCCTACGGGACAGCGCAGCGAGCGCGGGCAGCACGAGTTGCAGCTCGCCAATGCCGTGGCTCGCGCACAGGATCTCGGTCAGCGCGCCGGCCGGCCAGCCGCCCCCGGGCAGCTCCCGGTCGAGCCCGGCATGGCCGCTCGGCTCGGCCCGCACCGGGGACTGCACCATGCGCCCGCCGCGCCAGACGGGGTGGCGATGGAGAACGGCTTCGAGCGCTGCGGTCGGGACGGCCATGGGGATGCTCCAGTACTGTATTTATATACAGTATCGGCGGCGCAGGCAAGCACCCTGCGCTCCTTCCCCGCGGCGCTGCTAGCGCCGCAAGCAGCGATAGACGTCGAAGGTCTGCTTGCCGTCCTCGACCTTCGAGGCCGGCACGATGGTGTCGGCGCCCATGTTGGCCGCCGAGTTGCGCGCCGTGACGTTGATGTTTTCCTGCACCGCATCGGGGTGGCGCGGCAGGAAACCGACCTTGCCGATCACGCTCGCGGTAATCCGGCCGAGATTGGTGCAGGTCACGACCGCCTCGGCACTGGCGAGGCGCACCCCCGCACCGGCGGGCGTGAGATCCACCAGGGCACAGCCGCCCGCGAGCGCGGCCACGCACACCACGAGTACGGATACGGGCCTATGAATCGAAACGCGTCTTGGCATGTGCATGAGGCAATCTTCTCCAGGAAAACGCAGATGACATGGGATTTTACACGCGGCCCATGACAAATTTGCAGCCAGGCCGGCTTGCCACCGGCGCTATTTCTGCTCCAACGCCACCTCGCCACTGCTTGCCGACACGATCGCCACCACGTGGCCGCGTGCGGTGAACTTCTCACCTTCGCGCGCAGCGAACGTGACCAGCAGCCCCGTCGTGCGGGCTGCGGCGCGCTCAATCTCTTTCTCGCGGTCGTTCAAGCTGCGGGTGAGGCTGCGCAGCACCGGTACGCTGCCCGTCGCCACCGTCAGCATTTGCCCCGGTGTCAGCTGGGCGGAGCCCGGCGCGCT
>JAOTWE010000182.1 GCA_029863065.1 Betaproteobacteria bacterium | reverse complement strand
GGAGCTGCCGGGCACCGAGCCGTTACAAGGCGGGTGGGACGCACACAGGGCGCAGCTGGCGGCGCGCCAGCCGTTCCGCGACTTCATGCTCAAGCGCACGGGCAATGACGGCAAGGCGCACTACCTGAGCGTCTCGGGCGAGCCGGTATTCAGCGCGGACGGGACGTTCCGCGGCTACCGCGGGGTCGCCAAGGACGTGACGCACCACATGGGCGCAGTGATGGCGTTGCGCGAGAGCGAAGAGCGGCTGCGTTCGAGCCACGAGCGCTTCGAGATCGTGTCGCGCGCCACCAACGACGTGGTGCGGGACTGGAACCTGGTGACCGACCAGGTCTGGTGGAACGAGAACTTCCAGAAGCTCTTCGGCTACGCGCCGCAGGAGATCGGCGCGCACGCCGAGTCCTGGACTTCTCGTATCCATCCGGAGGACGCACCGCGCATCAAGTCCCAGGTGGATGCGGCCATCCGCGGCGGTGCCAAGGCCTGGGCCGGCGAGTACCGTTTCCTCTGCGAGGACGGCAGCTACGTCGACGTCTTCGACCGCGGACTGCTGATGCACGACGAGCGCGGCCAGCCGGTGCGCATGATCGGTGCCATGATGGACATCAGCGAGCGCAAGCACGCCGAGCGGCAGATGCGCGTGCACGCCGAGCGCCAGGCGGCCGTCGCGCGCTACGGCCAGTTCGCGCTCGGGCGACGCCACCTCGAGGAGCTGTACGCGGAGGCTGCGCGCGCCTTGCGCTGCGAGGGTGTGGACGCGACCTGCGTGCTGGAGATGTTCACGGCGCAAGGCGAGTTTCTGGTGCGTGCGGCGCAGGGCGAGGGCCCGCACGCCATGCTCGGCTTGCGCGCGCGGATGGCGGCGGACAGCGTGTGGCCGGACATCCTGCGTGAAAACACCCCGCGTATAGCCGGCAAGAAGTACCTGTCGAGTCGGCCGCTCGACCGACCCTGGCGCGCCTGGGTGCAGACGATGGGCAGCGCGATGTACGTGCCGGTGCGCGACGACGAAAAGCCGATCGCCATGCTATGCGTCTACGCGCTCGAGGAGCGCGCGTTCGGCACCGAGGACTTGCGCTTCGCCGAAGCCGTGGGCCACGTGCTGTCCACCGCACTGCAGCGCCAGAAGGCCGAGCAGCGGCTCGCGCACCTCGCGCAGTTCGATGCGCTCACTGGTCTGCCGAACCGCACGCTGCTGCAGGACCGGCTCGCCCAGACCATCGTCCAATCGCGGCGCAAGCGCTGGCACGCGGGCGCGCTATTCGTGGATCTGGACCGCTTCAAGCTGATCAACGATACCCTCGGCCACCATCTGGGCGACGCGCTGATCCGGCAGGTGGGGGAACGCCTGCTCGAGTGCGTACGGCCCGGCGACACGGTGGGGCGCATCAGCGGCGACGAATTCGCGGTGGTGCTCGCCGACATGGCGCGCCCCGACGACGCGGCGCTGGTAGCACAGAAGATTCTTGACGCGCTGGTGCGGCCTTTCGAACTCGGCGGCAACGAGGCCTACATCAGCGCCTCGATCGGCATCGCCGCCTTTCCCGAGGACGGCGAGGACGCCGAAACGCTGCTGAAGAACGCCGACATCGCCATGTACCGGGCCAAGGAATCGGCGCGCAACTGCTATCGTTTCTTTACCGCGGAGATGAACCAGCGCACGCTCGCCAAGGTCCAGCTGAACACCGACCTGCGGCGCGCCATCGAGCGCGAGGAATTCACGCTGCACTACCAGCCCAAGGTCGATCTGGGCGACGGCCAGCTGCGCGGCATGGAGGCGCTGCTGCGCTGGAATCATCCGGAGCGCGGCATGGTGCCCCCGGGCGAGTTCATCCCGGCGCTTGAGGATTCGGGCCTCATCCTGCCGGTCGGCGAATGGGTGATCGGCGAGGCCTGCGCGCAGCAGCGCCGCTGGAAAAGCGAAGGCCTCGCCGTCGTACCGATGGCGGTCAACCTGTCGCCCAAGCAGTTCCGCCGCGGCGACCTCGACCGCATCATCGTCGAGCTGCTGGCGCGGCAGGGCCTGGACGCCGAAACGCTCGAGCTGGAAATCACGGAGAGCTGCCTGATGGAGGACCCGGAGGCTGCCGTGCGAGTGATGCACAACCTGCGCGCGGCCGGGCTGCGCATCTCGATCGACGACTTCGGCACCGGCTACTCGAGCCTGTCCTACCTTACGCGCCTGCCGCTGTCGGCCCTGAAGATCGACCGCAGTTTCGTGCGCGACGCCGGCGCCAGCGCCGAGGCCGCCTCGATCGTGCGCGCGGTGATCGACATGGCGCAGAACATGCGCTTCACGGTCATCGCCGAGGGTGTCGAAACCGAGCAGCAGGTCGCGTTCCTGCGCAAGCACGGCTGCAACCAGGCCCAGGGCTACTTCTTCGGGCGACCGAATTGCGCCGAGGTGGCCGGTCAGGAGCTGGCGCGCGCCTAGGCGCCGTCGCGCCGCTCCAGGCGGCGCGCGAACACCGTCATTTCCTTTTCTGCCTGGCGATCCCCTTGGGCGCGCGCCGCCTCGATTCCCCGGGCGTAAACCGCGCGCGCCTCGTCCGCAAGGCCCGCGTCCGCGAGCGCGCGGCCCAGGGCTTTCCATGCCGCCGAATACTGCGGATCGCGCCGCACAGCCTCGCGCAGATGCTCGATGCCGCGCTCGCGCTCGCCCGCCTTCAGGTACTCGCTGCCCAGCGAATAGCGCAGCAGCGCGCCATCTCGCGGCGTGCCGAGGAGCTTCTCGAGGTTGGCGATGAGAGCGGCCGTCATTTCGGCTAAGATGCCCGGGACCATTCTAAGCCCGGCCCCGACATGAAATCCGCGATCCAGACCGCCGACGCGCCCGCGGCCATCGGCGCCTACTCCCAGGCCGTGCGCGCCGGCGACACCGTGTACCTTTCCGGCCAGATTGGCTTCGACCCCGCCACCATGCAGCTCGCGCAGGGCATCGATGCCCAGATCCACCGCGTGTTCGCCAATCTCGCCGCGGTGGCGAAGGCCGCTGGACTGGGGCTCGATCACACCGTGCGCATGACCGTGTACCTTACCGACCTCGCGCATTTTGCCAAGGTCAACGACATCATGGCGCAGTACGTGCCGCGGCCCTACCCGGCGCGCGCCGCCGTCGGCGTGGCGAGCCTGCCGCGCGGCGCGCTGGTCGAAATCGACGCCATCCTGCACGCCGGTTGACGCGCACGCTGCCGCCCGCCACGGCGAGCAAGCTCGCCAAGCTCGGGATCCGCTCGCGCCACGATCTGCTGTATCACTTGCCGCTGCGCTACGAGGATGAAACGCGGCTCACGGCGCCCGAGGCGGCGCTGCCCGGCGTGCCGCAGCTGGTGCAGGCGCCGGTGCGCCGCGCGGAGATCGCCTTTCGCCCCAAGCGCCAGCTGGTGGTGCACGCGGACGGCCTCGTGCTGCGTTTCCTGAATTTCTACGGCAGCCAGGTGAAGCAGTTCGAGCGCGCTGCGCAGGAGGGCAGGCACGTGCGCGCCTACGGCGAGGTGCGCCCGGGCTGGTTCGGCGCCGAAATCGTGCATCCCCGCTACCGGATCGTCGCGCCCGACGAGCCGCTCGCCGACACGCTCACCCCGGTCTATCCGACGACAGCCGGACTCGGGCAGGCTGTGCTGCGCAAGCTGGTGCTCGAGGCCCTGGAAGAAGAGGCGATCGAGGAAATCGTGCCGACGGCGCTGCGCGAGCGCCTGGGCCTCGCGCCGCTCGAGGCGAGCGTGCGCCTGCTGCACTGTCCGGCGCCGGGCGCCGACACGGCGGCCGCCTGGCGGCGCGTGAAGTTCGATGAGCTGCTCGCCCAGCAACTGCAGCTGCGGCTCGCGCGCCGCAAGCGCAGGGAGCGTACCGCGCCGGTATTGCCCGCCAGCGGCGCGCTGCTCAAGCGCTTCCTCGGCCGATTGCCGTTTCGCCTGACGCGGGCGCAGAGCCGCGTCATGGCCGAGCTGCTGCGCGATCTGGGGCAAGCGCACCCGATGCAGCGGCTGCTGCAGGGCGACGTCGGCAGCGGCAAGACCATCGTCGCCGCGATCGGCTGCCTCGCCGCGGTGGACGCCGGCTGGCAGGCGGCGGTGATGGCGCCCACGGAGATCCTCGCCGAGCAGCACTTTCGCAAGTTTTCCGCATGGCTCGGCCCGCTCGGCGTGGCGATCGCCTGGCTGCACGGCGGGCTGCCGGCGGCCGAGCGCAAGAACGCGCGCAAATCGATCGCCAGCGGCGCCGCGAGCATCGCCATCGGCACGCAGGCGCTGTTCCAGGAAGGGGTCGAGTTCGCGCGACTGGCGCTCGCCATCGTCGACGAGCAGCACCGTTTCGGCGTGAAGCAGCGCCTGCAGCTCCGCAAGAAAAGCGAGCAGGCGTCGGCGCACCAGCTGATGATGAGCGCAACGCCGATCCCGCGCACGCTGTCCATGAGCTACTACGCGGATCTCGACGTGTCGGTGATCGACGAGCTGCCGCCGGGGCGCAAGCCCGTGACCACGCGGCTCGTGTCGGCGGCGCGCCGCGGCGAGGTGCTCGAGCGCATCCGCGCCGCCTGCGCCGACGGACAGCAGGCGTACTGGGTGTGTCCGGTGATCGAGGAATCGAACGATCGGGATCTGCAGGCGGCGCTCGATGCCTACGAGGAGCTGCGCCGGGAGTTGCCGCGCCTGCGCATCGGTCTCGTGCACGGGCGCATGGCGCCGGCGCAGAAGGCGGCCGCGATGCAGGAGTTCGCCGCGGGCGCCACGCAGCTGCTCGTTTGCACGACGGTGATCGAAGTGGGCGTAGACGTGCCCAACGCCTCGCTCATGGTGATCGAGCACGCCGAGCGCTTCGGGCTGGCGCAGCTGCACCAGCTGCGCGGCCGCATCGGTCGCGGCGCGCGCGCGAGCGACTGCATCCTCCTGTTCCAGGAGCCGCTCTCGGAGGGGGCACGCGCGCGCCTGAAGGTGATCTACGAAAGCGCCGACGGCTTCGCCATTGCCGAGCGCGACCTCGCGTTGCGCGGCCCGGGCGAGCTGCTGGGCGAGCGCCAGAGCGGGGCGCCGCTGCTGCGCTTCGCCGATCTGGTGGCGGACGAGCCGCTGCTGGCAGACGCGCGCGCCGCCGCCGACGAGCTGCTCGCCGCGGACGAGCCGCTCGCGCACCGCCATATCGACCGCTGGCTCGGCGTGCGCGCCGACTTCGGCAAGGTCTAGACTCGCGCATGTCCTGGGCCACGATCGAAAAACGCCTCGATGCCTACGAACGGCTGCTGCGCCTCGACAAGCCGATCGGCACGCTGCTGCTGCTCTGGCCGACGCTGTGGGCGGTATGGCTCGCCTCGCGCGGCGCGCCACGCGTCGAGATTCTGGCGATCTTTTGCGTCGGCACGCTGCTGATGCGCTCGGCCGGCTGCGCCCTGAACGATTTTTGTGACCGCAAGTTCGACCTTCAGGTCGAGCGCACGCGCGACCGGCCGCTCGCCGCGGGCGAGATCCGGCCGGCGGAGGCGCTGGCGCTCGCCGCGCTGCTGGCCGCCACGGCTTTTGGTCTGGTGCTGATGCTCAACCGGCTGGCGCTCACCCTGTCGTTTTTCGCGCTCGGCATCGCCGTCACCTATCCGCTCACCAAGCGCTTTTTCGCACTGCCGCAACTCTATCTCGGCGTCGCCTTCGGCTTCGGTATTCCGATGGCCTATGCCGCCGTCCAGAACCGGCTGCCGGCGGAATGCTGGGTGCTGCTCGCCGCCAACGTCTGTTACGCCTTCGCCTATGACACGGAGTACGCCATGGTGGACCGCGACGACGATGCGCGGATCGGCATGCGCACGTCCGCGCTGACGCTCGGCCGCCACGACGTGGCGGGCGTGATGCTCGCCTACGCGGCAATGCTGGCGCTGCTCGCCTGGGTCGGTGTCATGGCGCGCCTGGGCTGGACGTACTACGCCGGGCTGGGCCTGGCCGGGGTACTGATGGGCCATCATTACCGCCTCATCCGCGGCCGCTCGCGCGATGCCTGCTTCAAGGCGTTCCGGCAGAACAACTGGGTGGGGGCCGCCGTGTTCGCCGGCATCGCCGCGCACTACGGGCTGCGCTAAGCTTCGCCGATGGCCCTCGAAACTCCGATCGCAAATTTCGATTTCTCCTCCGGCCCGCAGCGCGGCACGCAGCTGTCGCTTTATGGCGCACGCCTCCTGCATCACGGCGCCGGACAGATGGACAGCATGGCGCTGCGCGGCATCGCCGCGGTGCGCGTCGGCTACGCGCGCGACATGCGGCGCATCGGCTGGGGCGTGGTGCTCGCGCTGCTCGCGCTCGTGCTATTTGCCGTGTCGGGGCCGCTGTCGGGCGTCGCTATCGAAGCAGCTGCTGACGTGAGTGGCGGCAACGCGGTCGCACAGCT
>JAOTWE010000181.1 GCA_029863065.1 Betaproteobacteria bacterium | reverse complement strand
CTGCTTGTGGTCCTGAAGGAACTTGGCCACCGCGAGGGCGTTGGCGCAGTGCCGGTCCATGCGCACGGCGAGCGTCTCGATGCCCTGCAGCAGCAGCCAGGCGTTGAGCGGCGCGAGCGTCGGGCCGAAGGTGCGCATGATTTCCATGCGCGCCTTCATGGTGAAGCCGAAATCGCCGAAGGTCTCGTGGAAGATGACGCCGTGGTAGCCCGGCGAAGGCGTGGTGAACTCGGGGAACTTGCCGTTGCCCCAGGGAAACTTGCCCGACTCGACGATCACGCCGCCCATGGTGGTGCCGTGGCCGCCGAGGTACTTGGTGGCCGAGTGCACCACCAGGTCCGCGCCGTGCTCGAACGGCCGGCACAGGTACGGCGAGGGCACCGTGTTGTCGACGAGGAACGGCACGCCCGCGTCCTTGGCGATCGCCGCCACCGCCTCGATATCGACGATGTTGATGAGCGGGTTGCCGAGCGTTTCGGCGTAAAGCAGTTTCGTATTGGGCTTCAACGCCTTCCTGAAATTCTCCGACGCCTCCGGGTTGACGAAGGTGGTGTCGATGCCGAGCTTCTTCAGGTTGATGCCGAGGAGCGTGTGCGTGCCGCCATAGAGCGTGGAGGCCGACACGATGTGGTCGCCCGCCTTGCAGAGCGTGAGGATCGCCGTGGCTTCCGCCGCCTGCCCGGTGGCGCAGGCGAGCGCGGCGCGGCCGCCTTCCAGCGCGGCCACGCGCTCCTCGAACACCGCCACCGTGGGGTTGGAGATGCGCGAGTAGACGTTGCCGAAGGTCTGCAGGTTAAAGAGGCTCGCCGCATGCTCGGCCGAGTCGAACACGAACGAGGTGGTCTGGTAGATGGGCGCGGCGCGCGCGCCGGTGGCGACGTCCGGGATCTGGCCGGCGTGCAGCGACAGCGTTTCGAACCCGAACTTACGGTCGGCCATGCGCGGATTGTAGCGGCCCGGGCGAGATACCGCGCTCAGCCGCTGCCCCTCGTTTCCTTTCTCCAGAGCACGCCGCTGGCGTCGATCGGGATGACGTCCTCGTTGATGCCGTGCGCGGCGCGGTAATCCTCGACCGCCTGCTCGCATGCCGGAATCGTCCCGTAGTCGTCGATGATGGCGTAGCCGCCCTGCTGCAGCTTCGGGTAGAGGTGTGTCAGCGCGTCGAGGGTGGATTCGTACAAGTCGCCGTCCAGGCGCAGGATGGCGAGGCGCTGCACGGGCGCATTGGGCAGGGTGTCGCGGAACCAGCCTTTGAGGAAACGCACCTGGTCGTCGAGCAGGTCATAGCGGCGGAAATTCGTCTGCACCTGTTCCAGCGACACCGCCAGTTCCTTGTAGAGGTGCAGATTGAGATTCGCGTCCAGCGGGTACTTGTCCGCGTTCGGCGGCGGCAGACCCGCGAACGAATCGGCGGCCCAGACGACGCGGTCGGTGACGCCGCGGACCTTCAGCACGCCGCGCATGAAGATCGCGGCGCCGCCGCGCCAGACGCCGGTTTCGATGAAGTCGCCCGGCACCCCGCGATCGAGTACGTCCTCGATGCAGAAATGCAGGGCGTCGAGCCGCTTGATGCCGATCATCGTGTGCGCGACAACGGGCCAGTCGTGGCCTTCGACACGGCTGTGCATGTCGAAGGGCCGGTCCTGGCCGAGCAGCGTGGCGGGATCCTGATAGATTATGTTGGCAAGGCACCGTTTCAGCAGGTCCAGGTACAGGTCCTTCGCGCTGTTCATCAGTCTTTGCTCGCCGGACGCATCGCTGCGATTCTACTCGGCGAGCGGCGTCACCGTGACGCGCACTTCGAGCTCCTGCCCGCCGCCGCCCAGGATCACGCCGCGCATCGGCGTCACGTCGCCGAAGTCGCGGCCCCAGGCGAGCGTGACGTGCTCGTCGTCGACCACGCAGTCGTTGGTCGGATCGAGGTCCACCCAGCCGCCGCCGGCCCCGCAATACACCGACACCCAGGCGTGCGAGGCGTCCGCGCCAATGAGGCGCGCGCGCCCCGGCGGCGGCTCGGTGAGGAGATAGCCGCTCACGTAGCTCGCGGCCAGACCGAGCGAACGCAGCGCGCCGATCATCAGGTGGGCGAAGTCCTGGCACACGCCGCGCCGTTTCTTCATCACTTCGCGCAGCGGCGTCGATACGCTGGTCGCCTTGCGGTCGAATTCGAAGTCGGCGTGGATGCGGCGTGCAAGATCCACTGCCCCGTCGAGCGCCGCGCGCCCGGCCGGGAAGCTCTGCGCCGCGAACTGGGCGAGCTCGCGCCAGGTCTCGACGTGCGGCGATTCATGCAGAAACGCAGCCGCGTGGCTACGCGCCTGCTCGCGCGCCTCTTCCCAGGGCACGCGCGGCCGCGCCAGCGCCTCGCGCTCGCGCGGCGCGACGCTCACGGTGGTGCTCGCATGCACGCGCAGCTCCGGATGCGGCGCGGCGATCAGGAACTGCGTCACCGCGTTGCCGAAGAAGTCGTCGCGCTCGCCCAGCTCGCCGGGCACGGGTTCGATCTGCAGCCGGTGCGCGTGGCAGCGCTGCCAGGCGAGCGCGCGCGGGCTGAGGTGCAGCAGCTGCTGCGACAGCAGCACCGGGCTCGAGTACTGGTAGTGCGTTTCGTGTTCGACTTGCAGGCGCATCGGGTGGCGGGCCGCTAGGTCGCAAAGGTCTGGCGCGACGCCTCGCCCACGTGGCTGAAGAAGCGGTGCCCGAGCTGCTCGCCGAGCCGGTGGGCGGCGCCAGAGCAGTCGTCGAGAAACGCGGCGAGGCGCGCGCTGCCGTGGCGCAGGTCGGCGCCGGGATCGAGCGCGGCGAGCGCCTCGGCGCTGGCCTGCATGCGCTCCTCGCCGATGACGCCGAACATGTCCTCGAGGCGGCGCGCGTAGTCGCGCAGGCCGCCGACCTGGAAGGCGATCGAGCGCGGGTTGGCCTCGTCGCGCACCAGCAGGTCGAGCACCGGCAGCCATTGCGGGCGCGTCGAATAGCGCGCGCGGTAGGTGATGATGGAGTCGGTGAGGCGCAGCAGCCAGGTCAGGTCCTCGCCCGGCGCGCCCTCGAGCGCCAGCTTCAGCGTCGCGGCGAGCGTCTGCAGCCGCTCGATGCGCCGGCCGACCGACAGGAAGCGCCAGCCCGCGTCGCGCGTCATGCCGTCGAGCGCGAACCCCGAGAGCGTGGTGAAGGCGGAGATGACGCCGTCCAGCTCGACCAGCACCTCGGCGAGCGCCGCGGGCCGCGCTCGCCGGCCGCGGCCGCGCGCCATGCGGTTCAGCGTGCGCCAGTTGTCGAGCGACAGGCGCTCGCGCAGGTGCGCGGCGACGCGCGCCAGCTCCCGCAGTCCGCTCGCCAGCCCCGGGCGCGTCTCGTCGGCGATTGCCGAGAGCAGCGCCGCCACCAGCTCCGGGTCCGTGGGCGGCGGCGCATCCTTCGGCAGCATGTCGTCGCGGCGCAGCAGCGCGACGAGGATCGCGCGCCCGTCGGCGCCGTCGTCCGGCGCGTCGTCGACGAAGCGCGCGAGCGCCACGCGCAGCAGCCGCGCGGTGGCGTCGCAGCGCTCGCAATAGCGGCCGAACCAGTAGAGGTTCTCGACCACGCGGCTGGAGAGGTTGGCGCCCGAGCGCACCAGCTCGGCGGGGCCGATCTCGCGGCGCAAGAGGCTGAAGGTGTTGACCGGGCCGGCGGCGAGCACCCAGGTGTCCTTGCTCGAGCCGCCGCGCTGCATGGCGATGACGCGCGCGTCGGCGCTCGCCACGCGCGTCAGCCCGCCCGGCATGACGACGTAGCCGTTCGGGCTGGCGCAGGCGAACACCCGGAGGCCGATGGCGCGCGCCTGCAGGCGCCGCGGGCGCTGGGCATCGCATACTGGCGCCTGCGACAGCTGCACGAGCTCCTGCGCCACGTAATCGCTCGGGCGCGCGCGCAGCATGGCGGCGACGCGCTTCCTGCCGCGCTCGTCGAGGTCCTCGCCGAACATCGGCTCGACGCGCAGCTGCGGAAACGCCGGCCGGATGACCAGCTTGTCGAGCTTGGCGATGGCGTCTTCGAGCGCCGCCGGCTCGCCGCACCACCAGGTGGCCACCGAGGGCATTTTCAGCGGCTCGCCGAGGAGTTTTTCCGACAGCCGCGGCAGGTAGCCGAGCAGGGTGCTCGATTGCAGGAGGTTGGAGCCGAGCGCGTTCGCCACCAGCACGTTGCCGCGGCGCACCGCGTCCACGAGGCCGGGCACGCCGAGCGCCGAGTCGCCGCGCAGCTCCAGCGGATCGCAGTAATCGTCGTCCAGGCGGCGCAGGATGGCGTGCACGCGCCGCAGGCCCGAGAGCGTCTTCAGCCAGACGCAGCCTTCGCGCACCGTGAGGTCGGTGCCCTCGACCAGCGGCAGGCCGAGGTAGCGCGCGAGGTAGGTGTGCTCGAAGTAGGTCTCGTTGTGCGGCCCGGGCGTGAGCAGGACCGTGAGCGGGGCGCCCCCGTCCTGCGGCGCCCAGTGCGCGAGGCTGTCGCGCAGCGTGGCGAAAAAGCTCGCCAGGTGCTGCACCTTCAAGTCGTTGAACAGCTCGGGAAAGGCGCGCGAGATGACGATCCGGTTCTCGAGCGCGTAGCCGGCGCCCGAGGGCGCCTGCGTGCGGTCGTCGAGCACCCACCAGCGGCCGTCGGGGGAGCGCGCGAGGTCGGCGGCGTAGAGGTGCAGCATGACGCCGCCCGGGGGCTTGGCGCCATGGCAGGGGCGCAGGAACCCGGCGTGGCCGTGGATGAGCGCCGGCGGCAGCAGGCCCTCCTTGATGAGGCGCTGCTCGCCATAGACATCCACCAGGATACGGTTGAGCAGCGTCGAGCGCTGCAGGATCGCCGCCTCGATCGATGCCCACTCCTCGGGCGCGAGGATGAAGGGCAGGAGATCCAGCTCCCAGGGGCGGTCGGCGCCCTGCGGGTCGGCGTAGACGTTGTAGGTGACGCCGTTCTCGCGCACCTGGCGCTGCACGTCGTGCAGGCGCTCGCGCAGGCGTTCCGCGGGCTCGGCAGCGAGCTGCGCGAACAGCGCCTGCCAGTGCGCGCGCGGCGCCTGCGGCGCGGCGAGCATCTCGTCGTAGCGCGCGCTGGCCCGCGGGTATTCCGCGAGGAGCTCTTTCGCCATCGTCCCGCTAGCGCGCCGCGTCGCCCATGCGGTATTCGTGCGACAGCTCGTCGAGCTTCGCCTTGAGCGCGGGGTCGAGCTTCAGATCCGCCGCGGCGACGCTCGCGTTCAGCTGCTCGGGCTTGCTCGCGCCGACGAGCGGCGAGGTGACCGCCGGGTGGGCGAGCACCCAGGCGACGGCGAGTGTCGCCGGGTCGAGCCCGGCGTCCTTCGCCAGCTTGACGAAGGCCGCCACCGTGTCGAACTCGCGCTCCTGCCAGTAGCGCTCGGTGTAGGTCTTGGCGGCGTTGCCGAGCGTGAAGCGCGTGCCCGCGGGCGGCGCGCCGCGCTGGTGCTTGCCGGTGAGCAAGCCCCCGGCGAGCGGGTTGTACGGGATCACGGCGAGGTCTTCCTCCTTGCAGAAGGGCAGCAGCTCGCGCTCGACCTGGCGGAACAGCAGGTTATAGCGCGGCTGCACCGAGACAAGCTTCGTGAGGCCGAGCGCTTCGCTGCGTCCCATCGATCGCGCCACGCGGTAGGCGTGGTAGTTGGAGACGCCGACATAGCGCGCTTTGCCGGCCGTCACCACCGCGTCGAAGGCTTCCACGGTCTCGTCGACCGGCGTGATGGCGTCGAAGTGGTGGACCTGGTACAGGTCGACGTAGTCGGTACCGAGGCGCCTGAGCGACGCGTCGATCGCGCTCATCACGTGCTTGCGCGAGGTGCCCTGCTGCCACGGCGCGTTGCCCATCTTGCCGCTGCACTTGGTGGCGAGGATGAACTGCTCGCGCTTGCCTTTCAGCCACTTGCCGAGGATCTCCTCGGTGCGCCCCATATCCCCGACATTGCCGCCCAGGGGGTAGGCGTTGGCGGTGTCGAGGAAGGTGATGCCGTGGCCGGCGGCGGCATCGAGGATGGCGAAGGACGATTTCTCGTCGCACTGCAGGCCGAAGGTCATGGTACCCAGGCACAGGCGCGAGACCTGCAGGCCGGTGGGGCCGAAGCGGACGTGCTGCATTGGCGATGCCTCCCTAGTCTTCGTAGATCATCTTGACGGTCATGCCGCCGTCGAGGGTCAGATTCTGCCCGGTCATGAAGCCGGCCTGCTCGGCGATGTAGAGGCAGGCTTGGGCGATGTCCTCGGGCGTGCCGACGCGGCCGGCCGGGTGCTGCAGCTTGTCACGGCGCGAATGCTTCCGGCCGCGCGTTTCGATCCAGCCGGGGCTGATCGAGTTCACGCGGATGCCGCGCGCGCCGAGGCTGACGGCGGTGGCGTGCG
>JAOTWE010000180.1 GCA_029863065.1 Betaproteobacteria bacterium | reverse complement strand
CGCGGAGCTGCCGATGCTCTTCCAGCGTATCCTGCAGAACGCGATCCGCGACTGGTTCCGGCGCCAGAAAGTGCGCTCGACGTGGGTGACACTGTTCTCGTCGCTGCTGCCCGGGCGTGCCGAGGGCGACGACCAGGACCCTCTGGAAACTTTGGCGGCGGCGGGCGAGTCGAACGCCGAAGAGCCGCCGGCAGAGCGCCTGGAGCGAGCACAAGTCGTTGAAATAATTGAACAAGAGATTACCAAGCTACCCGCACGTCAACGCGAAGCCTTTCTCATGCGTTACTGGGAGGAATTGGACGTCGCCGATACCGCCCGTGCCATGGGCTGCTCCGAGGGCAGCGTGAAGACGCATTGCTCCCGGGCGGCGCATGCCTTGGCCGTGGCGCTCAAGGCGCGCGGCATCACCCCGTAGACCATGAACGAACCGCAATTCGCCCTCCGCATTCGCCAGCACCTGAATCAAGGCGCCCGGGTCGACGCGCGCGTCGCTGCGCAGCTGCGCGCTGCGCGTGAACAGGCGCTGGCTCGGCACCGGTCTGAGCCGGAGGCCGGGCTCGCGCTCGCGAGCAACGCCCTGGGCCGCCTTGGCGGCGTGCGCGGCCTGTCGCTGCGAGTCCTCCTGCCGCTGGTGATCCTCGGCGTCGCCTTCGCCACCGCGGTCGCCTGGCAGCAGACCCAGCGCGTCGCGGAAGTCGAGGAACTGGACGCCCAGCTGCTCTCCAGCGACCTGCCGATCGACGCCTATCTCGACCAGGGATTCGCAGCGTGGCTGAAGCGGCGCGCCTCGCAATAGCGCTGGCCGCGGCGCTGCTGCTGCTCGCGGCCCCGCCCGCGGCCGCGGCGCCCGAGAAGGACCGGCGCTGGAGCGAGCTGAACGCCGAGCAGCAAGAGATTCTCGTGCCCCTGGAGGGCGAATGGGACCGCCTGGAGCCGGCGCAGCGCGTCAAGTGGATCGGCGTCGCCAAGCGTTATCCCAAGATGACGCCGGTTGGGCAAAAGCGTGTGCAGACGCGCATGAAGAAGTGGGTGAAGCTCACGCCCGAGCAGCGCAAACAGGCGCGCGAGAACTACCGGCGCATCAGCAAGGTGCCGCCGGAAAAGCGCGGCGATCTGCAGCGGGATTGGGCGGAGTATCAGTCGCTGCCGCCCCAGGAGCGGCAGCGGACGGCGCCGAAGAAAAAGCCGGTCACGGCGCAGTGACCCCGGGCATCGCGCGCCGCCTGGTGAGCATGCTGTACGAGGCGCTGCTGCTGCTTGCCGTCGCCTTTTTCGCCGGCTTGGCCTTCCGCCTGGCCTCGGGCGCGGCGCCGCTCGAAGGCTGGCTGCTGCATGCGCACCAGGCGTTCCTCGCCGCCGTGTTTGCGGCCTATTTCCTGTGGTGCTGGCTGCGCGGCGGGCAGACGCTGGCGATGAAGACCTGGCGCGTGCGCCTGGTCGGCGTGACGCCCGGCCGGGCGCTGCTGCGTTTTCTCTGCGCCCTCGTCCTGGTGCCGACCGGCGTGTCGCTGGCCTGGGCGCTCGTCGATCGCGACCGCCAGTTCCTCCACGACCGGCTGGCGGGCACCCGCCTGGTTGGCGCCTAGCGCCGCTCGACCCACCACATCATCAGCACTGCGGCGAGAAAAAACGCCGCGCCCGGCAATGCCGCGGCCGCGAACGGCGGCCAGTTCTGCAGCAGACCGACATGGGCGAACAGGCCGTTCAGCATGTGGAAGAAGATGCCGAGCATGATGCCGAGAAACACCTTCAGGCCGACCATGCCGGAGCGCGCGTGCATGTACGCGAACGGCAGCGCGAGCGCCATCATCACCAGCGCGGCAATCGGATAGAACAGCTTCTTCCAGAGCGCAATCTCGTAGCGCCCTGTCTTCTGGTGGTTGGCGGCCAGGTGCTGGATGTAGCGGTACAGGCCCCAGGCCGACATGCGCTCGGGGTCCACGACCAGGACGCTGATCAGTTCGGGGGTCACGGCGGTGCGCCAGCGCATTTGCTCGAGCCGCGTGGTTCGCGGCCCCTCGGCGGCGAAGCGCGTCTGCACGACGCTGCTCAGGCGCCACGCACCCTGTTCCAGATGCTCGCCCAGCGCCGCCGAGGTGATGCTCTGCAGCCTGTAGTCGGCATCGAATTCGTAGATGCGAACTCCGCTTAGCCGGTTCGGCTCGCGCGCTTCACGCACGTTGATGAACGCGCGCTCGTCCTTGAACCACAGTCCGGAGCGCAGGTCCTGGCCAATGGCTGCGCTCAGCGCGCGCATGCGCAGCTGCTGCGCCGCCTCTTCCGCGGCCGGGGCCACCCACTCGCCGATGGCGAAGGTGGCGGCGGCGAACACGAGCGCGGTTCTGAGCAGCATGCTGCCCGCCTGGCCCGGAGACATGCCGGCGGCGCGCATCACGGTGAACTCGGAATTGTTCGCGAGGTGCGATAGCACGTACAGAGTCCCGATCAAAACCGCGACCGGCAGGAGTTCGTAGGCGTGCGTCGGCAAGGACAGCAGCACGTAGGCGAACACCCGCTGCAGGTTGTAGTCGCCCTTGCCCAGGTCGCGGAATTCGCCCAGCAGGTCAAAAAACGCGAACAGGCCGAGAAAGCCCAGCAGGATGAAGCTCACCGCCAACACGACTTCGCGCGCCAGGTAGCGGTTCAGCGTGCGGCTGGCGATCGTCATCGGGTCAGCTCCGCAGCTTCAAGCGCAGCAGCGTCATGCGCTGCGCGAACAGCACGAGCAGCACCACGATGACGCCCGCGTGCACCAGCCACCAGCCGATGGAGAACTCCAGCGTCCCTTGCGCCACGCGCGCCTCGCTGACGCTCAGCAGGTTCTGGTAGACGAGATAGGCGAGCAGCGCGAACAGCAGGTTGACGGAGCGCCCGGCGCGCGGGTTGACGAAGCTCAGCGGAATGGCGAGCAACGCGAGAACCAGCGCCGACAGGGGGATGCCTAGGCGCCAGACCAGCTCGCCGTGGTTGGCGTTGCTCGGATTCTGCAGCAGCGCCAGCGTGGACAGGCTCTTGTGCGTCGGCACCGGCTCTTCGCCGGCCGCCGCTACGACGCGCGCCGCATAGCGCTCGAACTCCATGACCCGGTACTCAGCCTCCCCTGGGACGCCTTCGTAGCGCCGGCCATCGAGCATGACGATGAACCGGTCGCCGTTGGGCGCCGTTTCCACGAGTCCCTTGCGGCTGAACATGACGCCGGTGCGCCCGTGCTGCACCGAATTGACGAAGACATTCCGCACTTCCCCGCTCGCCTCGCCGGCCGACTCCACGAAGAACACCCGGTCGCGCGAGCGCGATTCGCCGAACACCCCCGGCTCGACGCGCGCCACATCGTCGCGCGCATCCACGCGGCTGCGATACTGCTCGCCGATGTGCACCGCCCATGGCGTGATCACCATCGACAGGGCCGCAATCAGCGCCACCAGCGGCAGCGCAAACATCAGCACCGGGCGCACCCAGGCGGCCAGCGACAGCCCGGCGTTGAACCAGATCACCATCTCTGAGTCGCGATAGCTGCGCGTCAACGTCATTAGCACGGTGACGAACAGCGTCAGCGACAGCAGCAGCGGCAGCGCATTGAGCGCGAAAAAACCGAGAAAGGCGACCACGGCGTCGGTCGGAATCTTGCCGCTCGCCGCCTGCCCCAAGAGGCGCACGAGGCGCGTGGTGATGGCGATCAGGAACAGCGAGAGGAACACCGCGGTCGCCAGTTGCGCGAATTCTCGCAGCAGCGCGCGGTGAAAGATCATGCGATACTTAAAGCGCTCATTACACGGGAGATTCGGGTGGAATTTAGCATACGAGCGCTTGCGCCCCAGGGCGCGAAGACCGGATGCCTGGTCCTCGGGGTCTACCAGGCGGGCGACGCGAGGGCACCCGTGCTGACGCGCGCGGCAGCCGCCGCGGACCGGGCCGCTCGTGGACGACTGCGCGCCGTGCTCGCGCATGGCGACCTGCGCGGCAAGGCGGGTTCCACGTTGCTGCTGCACGGCATCGCCGGTCTCGCGGCGGAGCGCATCCTGATTGTCGGGCTGGGGGAACAGAAGGAATTCGGGGAAACCCCGTTTCGCGAGGCCGTGCGTGGCGCGGCCGCGGTGCTGCGCGAGCTCGGTGCGCGCGATGCCGCGGTCTGCCTCGCCGACCTGAAGGTCGGCCGGCGGGCCACGGCCTGGAACGTTCGGCATACGGCCCTGGGGTTGCGCGATGCCTTCTACCGCTTCGACCAGCTGAAAACGCAAAGGAAGCCTCCGGCGCCGGTGCTTGCCGCGGTAACCATTGCCATGCAGGGCGGACCGGTGACCGATCAGGCGCGCGCCGCGCTGCGCGAGGCAGTCGCGACGGCGGACGGCGTCGCTCTCGCGCGCACGCTCGGCAACCTGCCGCCCAACATCTGCACGCCCGCGTACCTCGCTGATGAAGCGAAGAAGCTCGCGCGTCAGTTCAAGCTCCGCCTCGAGGTACTGGAGCGCCGCGACATGCAGCGCCTCGGCATGGGGGCCCTGCTCTCGGTGACGCGCGGCTCGCATCAGCCGCCAAAGCTGATCGTTTTGCGCTACGCCGGCGGCGCGAAGAAGGACCCGCCGCTGGTCCTGGTCGGCAAAGGCATCACCTTCGACACGGGCGGCATCTCGCTCAAGCCCGCAGGCGAGATGGACGAGATGAAATTCGACATGTCGGGCGCCGGCAGCGTGCTGGGCACGCTGCGCGCGCTGGCCGGGATGAAAGCGCCGGTGAACGTGATCGGCGTGGTCCCGGCGTGCGAGAACATGCCCGGCGGCGAGGCGGCCCGGCCCGGGGATGTGGTGACGACGATGTCGGGACAGACGGTCGAGATTCTCAACACCGATGCCGAGGGGCGGCTGATCCTGTGTGATGCGCTCACTTACGCCGAGCGGCTCAAGCCCGACGCCGTGGTGGACATCGCCACGCTGACCGGTGCCTGCGTCATCGCGCTCGGCCACGTCGCCACCGGTCTGTTCGCCAACGACCAGAAGCTCGCCGACGCGCTGCGCGCCGCGGGCGACGACGCGTGGGACCGGGTATGGCCGATGCCGCTGTGGGAGGATTACCAGGAGCAGCTGCGCTCGAATTTCGCCGACATGGCCAATATCGGTGGCCGGCCCGCCGGCAGCGTAACCGCGGCCTGCTACCTGGCGCGCTTTGCGAAGAAGCTGCGCTGGGCGCACCTCGACATTGCCGGCACAGCATGGAAAAGCGGTCGCGACAAGGGTTCCACCGGCCGGCCCGTGCCCCTGCTGGTGCGCTTCGCGCTCGCCCGCGCGGGACGATGACCAGCGTCGATTTCTATTTCAACGCCGCCGACAAGCTGCAGGTGGCCTGCCGCCTCGCCGGCAAGGCGCTGGCACAAGGCAGGCGGCTCCTGATCTACGCGCCGCAGGCCGATACCGCGCAGCAGATCGACCGCCTGCTGTGGACCTGGCCGGCGACCGGGTTCGTACCGCACTGCCGCGCCGAGGACGCGCTCGCCGCGCAAACGCCGGTGCTGATCAGCGCCGCAGCCGGCGCGGCCGCGGGATGCGACATCCTGCTCAATCTGGCCCAGGAAACGCCGCCGGCCTTCGAGCGCTTCGAGCGCCTGCTCGAGGTGGTGGCGCGCGACGAAACCGACCGGCAGGCGGCGCGCGAGCGCTTCCGCTTCTACCGGGAACGCGGCTACCGTGTCGCCAACCATGACCTCGCCGGGGAGAGCCGCAGTGAGTGATCCCAACCCCCTGGTGCAACGCGTGGACGCCCTGCTCAAGCGCCACCGGGAGGCTGCGCCCGGCGGCGGCGACGACCTCCCGGTCCTGACCGAGATCGTCGATCCGAACAGCCCCGCCGGCTCCGCCGCGCTCGACGCGGCGGCAGTGGAGGCCCTGTCGCGCGAATTGGAACGCGCGGTGCTGCAGCGCCTGGAAAAGGAATTGCAACCTGCGCTCGCCGCGATGGGCGAAGCGCTGCGCACGGCGCTGCACGAAGCGGTGGCCGTTGCCGTTGCGCGCGAGCTGCAGGCGCGCAAGCTCGACGCCGGCGCGCTGGCGGCAAAGCGATCCGCTTCCACGGGCGCCTGACCATGGCGCTCGACAAGAGCTTCGACCCGCACGCGGTCGAGGCCCGCTGGTACAGGTGCTGGGAGGACGCGGGTCGCTTCACACATCGCGGCGATGCCGGACCTGCCTACTGCATCCAGCTGCCGCCGCCCAACGTCACCGGCACGCTGCACATGGGCCACGCGTTTCAGCAGACGCTCATGGACGCGCTCATCCGCTATCACCGCATGCGCGGCGAAAACACCAATTGGGTGGTGGGTACCGATCACGCCGGCATCGCCACTCAGATCGTCGTCGAGCGCCAGCTGCAGGAGCAGAGCCAGTCGCGGCACGAC